>CAXTUO010000453.1:0-3957 GCA_964247175.1 uncultured Acetobacteraceae bacterium
CGCTCGATCAGGTACTCGCTGACCGCCCGGGGCCGCTCGATGCCGCTGGCGTCCAAGCGCGAGCCGACCGGCAGCAGCTCCTTGCTGAAAGCCAGCGGCTGGATGCGCGTGCCGTTGCCGGCGGCGGGAATGATGCCCCACATCACACGCTCTCCCGCGAGGCCACCGCCTCGAAAGCCTGCACCATCTCTGCGGCGCGGCGGGCGGCGCTGTGCTCCGACAACGTGCGCTCGCGGGCGCGGCGCGCGATGGCGGAGAGTTCCGCCGGGTCCATGCGCAGCGCCGCCAGGGCGTCTTCCGTCGAATGCGCCACCAGGATTTCGCGGCCCGGCTCGAAGAAGTGGTCCAGCCCGGCCCAGTGGTCGGTCAGGATCGGCACGCCGCAGGCCGCGGCCTCGAACAGCCGGCCGGACGGGCACCAGCCGGCGCGGGCCATCGCGTCCCGCGTCACGTTCAGGGTGAGGCGGGACGAGCAGTAGAACGCCGGGTGCGCGGGCGGCGGCAGGTGGCGCACGAAGAACGTGTTGGGCGTCCACGGAAAGCCGTCCGGGTATTGCGCGCCGCCGATCACGAAGCGCTCTCCTGGCAAGGCGCGGGCCGGTTCGACGAATAGCCGTTCCAGCGCCGCCTGCCGGTCGGCGGCGTAGGTGCCGAGATAGGACAGCAGCGCGTCGTATTCCGGGCGCGGCGGCGCCGGGCGGTGCAGCGCCGGGTCAACCGAGCCGTAGATGGGCACCACCCGGCGCGCGCCGAGCCGGGTGCGCAGCGCGTCCAACGCCGCGCCGCCGGTATAGCTCAGCACCAAGTCGAACCCGGCCAGGCCATCCGGCCCGATGTAGTCCACGGCCTCCCCGGCGCCGAGCCGCGCCAGGGTCACGGGGGTGTCCAGGTCGTAGAAGCAGCGCAGGGCGCCCGTGCCGTCCTGCAGCAACCGCGTCGCCGCGAGCGCATCCGGGCAGTACGACGTGACCATCCCGACATCCGCCCCCGAAAGCGCGTTGCGCGCCCGCGGCAGCGCCGCCGCCCAATCGGGGTAGAGCACCAGCTCGCCGCCCTCCGGCAGGACCGAAAGGTCGCGGTAGTCCCGGTAGTACGGCACGTCGCGCTCGAAGAACACGACCCGGTGCCCGGCCGCCAGCAGGGCGCCGATCAGGCCGCGCCACAGCGCCGCGTGCCCGTTGCCCCAGGAGCTGCTGACCGACAGGCCGAAGATCACGATCTTCATGCCGGCACCGTCCGGCGCTGGCCGCTGCACGCCTGCGCGGCCTCCAAGAAATACGCTTCAAGCTCGGCGGCGCGGTGGTCGCCGGTGTGGGCGCCCAGCACGCGTGCCCGGGCGGCCGCGGCCATCCCCCGCCGCCGGTCCTCCGGCAGCGTCTGGATCGCAGCGAGCACGTCCTCGGTCGAGGCGGCGATCAGGATTTCCTGGCCGGGCCGGAAAAAGGCGTCCAGCCCGGCCCACCAGTCGCTGATGATCGGCACGCCGCAGCACGCGGCCTCGAACAGCCGCACGCTGGGGCTGTAGCCGCGGCGCACCATGTCGGCGCGGGTCACGTTCAAGGTGAAACGCTGCGCGGCGTAGAAAGCGTGGTGCCGATCCGGCGCCAGGTGCTCGATGCGCCCGACGTTGCCGGGCCAGGCGAGGCCGTCCGGGTATTGCGGCCCGGCCACCACGAACCGCCCGGCATCCCACGCCCGCGCCGCCTGGCACAGCAGCCGGTCCACCACCGGCTGCCGGTCGGCGCTGTAGGTGCCGAGGTAGCCGAGGTCCCAGGCCGGCACGGCGGCCGGGTCGGGGCGGTGGACCTCGGGATCGGCCGAGCAGTACAGCGCCCGCGCCATCGGCGCGCCCAGCGTGCGTTCGAGGTACTGCAGCGTCGGCCCGCCGGTGAACGACAGGTAAAGGTCGAAGCCGCGCAGCAGCTCCGGCGTCAGGTAATCGCAGGCATCGTCCTCCAGCGCCGCCAGCGTCACCGGGGTGTCGATGTCGTAGAACGCCGTGACGCCCCCGGCCAGGCGCTGCACCAGCGCGCCCACCGCGACGCCGTCCGGCACGTAGGACCCCACCACGACCAGATCCGCCGCCCGGATCGCCGCCGCCCAGCGATGCGTCAGCTCCTCCAGCCCGGTGTAAAGCTCCGTTTCGCCGTAGGGCGGCGCCGGCAGGTCGCGGTGGTCGGCGTACCACGGCTTGTCGCGCTCCAGGAACAACACGCTGTGGCCGCGCCGCGCCAGGCCGCGCACCAGGCCGCGGAACGTCGTCGCGTGCCCGTTGCCCCAGGACGAAGTGATGGTCAGGCCGAGGATCACGATCCGCAACGTTAGGGCCTAGCGAATCCGGCGGGTTGGGGAGGCATGAGCATACCGGACTCGTCTATCGCAAACCTTGTAGGCCTACAAACGCCGAATTGCGCCGGGGTTCCCGCGGCCGCGCCGCCGGAGCAGGCCATCGAGGTCCGCCCGCATCTGCGCCACCGGCTCCGCCCACTGGCCGGGACGGGCTTGCCGGTAAAGCCGGACCGAGGCGTACCAACGGCTGCGCCGCCCGGTCATCCAGCGCCAATCGGCGTCCGCCTTCAGCAGCAGCCAGGTCGGCCGGCCCAGCGCGCCGGCCAAGTGCGCGACCATCGTGTCCACCGTCACCAGCAGGTCGAGCGCCGCCAGCAGCCGGGCGGCCGTCCCCACATCCGCGCTGCGGTCCCCGGTGTCGAGCACCGGGGGGGCGCCCGTGGCGGACAGCTCCGCCATCCCGGGGCCGCGCTGCAAGCTGACCAATTGAACGCCGGGCGCTTGTGCCAAGGGCGCCAGGGCCGGCAGCGGCACGGACCGTTCCGGGTCCCAGCCGCCGGCCTGCCAGCATACTCCCATCAGCAGGCCCTCGGCCGGCCGGGGCAGCGGTTCGGCGGACAGATAGGGGGCACCGTCCGGGGGCAAGCGCAGCGCATGGGCAAGTTCCATGATCTCGACGTCGCACTCCGACGCGGGCGCCGGCGCGTCCGGGCGGAACGGGATCAGGCGGTCGGGGCCGGGCAGGGTGCGCAAGAGCGGCAGCAGCTCCGGCTGCACTTCCAGCGTCACGTGCGCGGCCCGGTGCCGGAGCGCGGGCAGGTAACGGCAGAACTGCAGCGTGTCGCCGAGGCCGTGATAGCAGCGGACCAGCACCCGGCGCCCGTGGAGCCCGCGCCCGTCCCACACCCAGCGCAGGTGGTAGGGCAGGGCGGGGTCGTCCCGCGTCGCCGGGTCACGCGTTTTGAGCACCACGTCGCTGACCGCCCAGGCGGCGTCGAACGCGCCCGTCCGCATGGCCTGGTCCCACAGGGCGCCGGGGTTCCCGGAACCGTGCCCGAATCGCCGTTGAGTGAGAATGGGATGCGGCATAAGGGAACCATGGGGCCACGGCGCAGACCCAGGCAACGTGGCAGCGCCGCCCGTGTTGCCGGGGCCTGGTCCGCCAGCCGGGAACAACCACTGGGACCACGGATGCAATACCTGTTCATCACGCACGCCGCCCGGCGGCGCGTTGCGGCCTTGGCCGCGTTCCTGCGGTCGGAAAGCGCGGGCGGCCTCGTGCTGATCGCCTCCGCCTCCGTGGCGCTCGGCTGGGCCAACTCCTCGGCGGCGCCGGCCTACCGCGCCCTGCTGCAGTATCCGCTTGGCATGGGCGGCTTCGCGATGCCCGCGCACGTCTGGGTCAATGACGGGCTGATGGCGCTGTTCTTCCTCTTGGTCGGGCTGGAGCTGCGGCGGGAGATCACGGAGGGCGAGCTGGCATCCCCCGCCCGGCTTGCCGCGCCGGGCTTGGCGGCCCTGGGCGGCATGGCGGTGCCGGCGGCGATCACCGTGGCGCTGAACTGGGGCGACGCCACGGCGCTGCGCGGCTGGGCGGTGCCGGTGGCGACCGATATCGCCTTTGCGCTGGCCGTGCTGAGCGTGCTGGGCAGCCGGGTGCCGGTGGCG
>CAXTUO010000454.1:0-3943 GCA_964247175.1 uncultured Acetobacteraceae bacterium
TGCCCCGCGGCGGCACGCTCGGCATCGTGGGGGAAAGCGGGTCCGGCAAATCGACGCTCGCGCGCTGCATCGTGCGCCTGCTGGAGCCGGACGCCGGCAGCATCCGCTTGGACGGCACGGACCTGCTACGCCTGACGCGGCGGGAGATGCGGCGGCAGGCGGCGCGGGTGCAGATGGTGTTCCAGGACCCGTTCGCTTCGCTGAACCCGCGCCGCCGGGCAGGCGAGCTGGTGGCGCAGGGGCCGATGCTGCACGGCGTCGGCCGGGCGGAGGCGACCGCCCGGGCGCGGGAGCTGTTCGCGCTGGTGGGCCTGGCTCCGGACGCGGCCGACCGTTTCCCGCACGAGTTCTCCGGCGGCCAGCGCCAGCGCATCGGCCTGGCGCGCGCCCTGGCCCTGCGGCCGGAGGTGCTGGTGGCGGACGAGGCGGTTTCGGCGCTCGACGTGTCCGTGCAGGCGCAGGTGCTGCGCCTGCTTGCCGACCTGCGCGCCCGGCTCGGCTTGTCGATGATCTTCATCACCCATGACCTGCGGGTGGCGGCGCAAATCTGCGACCGGGTCGCGGTGATGCGCGCCGGCGCCGTGGTGGAGCAGGGCGACGCCGCCGCCGTGCTGGGCGCGCCGCGGCACGCCTACACCCAGGCCCTGATCGCCGCCGTGCCGGGGCGGGGCTGGACGCCGCCCCGCTGATCAGACGGACGGGAAACGTTCGGGCACGAAGAACGGCGTGTCCTGCAGTTCCGGCTCGGCAAAGGCTTCCAGCTCGCGGCGGACATGGGCGATGTCCTCGGCGAAGAAGTGCGCCGCGACGGCATGGGCCAGGCGCTCCGCCCCGGCGGACACGCCCGGGATGTCCGACGCGATGGCGCCGAGGCTGGCAAAGGCGGCGTGGTTGAAGGCGTGGATGCGGGACAGGCCGGGGCAGGCGCCGGGCGTGCGCTCCGTCAGCTCGAACCCGTCGTCGAGCCAGGGAAAGCGGCCGAGGCCGGGACGCTCAAGCCCTTCGGGCGGGGTGTAGCAATCGGCCCAGGTGGCGACCGCGCCGGCGACGCCCTCCAGCTCCGGCGCCCGCCGCAGGTCGGTGTCGAACCCCGTGCCCAGGATCAGGAAGTCCGCCTGCGCGGCGCCGCCGTCCGGCAAGGAAAGGCGGACGCCATCGCCGGACCGCACAGCCCCGCGCAGCTCGGTGCCGAAGTGGATGTGGAACCCGGCCTGGCGCACCGTGCGCAGCACCGTCTCGTGCGGCGGCGGGGCCTGCACGTCGTGCAGGTAGGCGAGGATGCGCCATTTCTCCGCAACCGGCAGGCCGGCCCATCCCTCGAAGAAGCCGGGCGTCGCCGAGCCGCGGCCCTTGTTGACCTGCGGCAGCTCCCGCCGGCGGACATACATATCGACCCGGCGCGCGCCGTGCTCCAAGGCCGTGGCGGCGTTGTCCCAGGCGGACGGCCCCGCGCCGACCACCGCCACCGCGCGCCCGCGCAGGGCACCGAAGTCGATGAACTCGGCCGTATGCGCCGCCCGGTCCGGCCACAAGCCGCGGTCCACCCAGTCCGGCACGGCGAAGCCCATGCCGCCGCGCCCGCTGGCGAGCACCACGCGGCGCGCATGCAGGGTCCGCTCGACGCCCGCCTCCACCACGCTCACGGCGACCAGCCCGGCGCCAGGGGCGATGCGCTCCACGGCGACGCCGCTCCGCAGCGGCAAGCGGAGCACGGCGCGCACCCAGGTCAGGTAGTCCTGCCATAGCCCGTTCGGGATTTTTTCCAGCGCCTCCCAGGATGCGGCGCCGAACCGGGCTTCGTGCCAGGCACGGTAAGTCAGCGACGGGATGCCGAGGGCGATCCCGGGCAGGTGCTTGGGGCTGCGCAGGGTTTCCATGCGGGCATAGGTGATCCAGGGACCTTCCTGCCCCTCGGGCGCGCGGTCCAGCATGAGGACGCGGATGCCCTTCATCACCAGGGCGGCGGCCGCGGCGATGCCGTACATGCCGGCGCCGACCACGACCACATCGGCGGCCGCCGTCCCATCCGGGGCGGCCGCGGTGCCGGTCCAGGGCGGAGGCGGCAGGCGCAGCAGGTCCAGGTCCCGCGCGACTTGCCGGCCATGCGCCGCGGCGCCGATCTCGTTGGTCATGGCCGGTCTCCGGTGCCCTGGCATGATGACATGAGGCGCGCGTTGTGCATCGCAACCTGGGACTGCCGCCGGTCGTGCCGGGCGCGCGGCAAAGGCTTTCCTCCCATCCCGAAACCCGCCATCCTCGCACCGCAGCATGGGAGGCACGATGGCCTGGCGCGTGGGGGTGGATTCCGGCGGAACGTTCACCGACCTTTGCCTGTTCGATGACCAAACGGCCCGGGTCGAGGTTTGGAAGGTGCCTTCCACCCCGGACGACCCGAGCCGCGGCATCGCCGAGGGGGTGGACGAGGGCTTGGGCCGCGTGGGCGCCACCCTGGCGGAGGCCTCGTATTTCGGCCACGGCACGACGGTCGCGACCAACGCGCTGATCCAGCTCCGCGGCGTCCGCACTGGGCTGATCACGACGGACGGGTTCCGCGACCTGCTGGAGATCGGGCGGCAGAAGCGTCCGGACCTGTATGACATGCAGGCCGACAAGCCGCCGGCGCTGGTCAGCCGCGACCTCCGGCTGGAGGTGAAGGAGCGCGTGCGGCACGACGGCACCGTTGAGCAGGCACTCGACGAGGCCGGGCTGCGCCGGGCGGCGGAGGCGCTGCGGGACGCAGGCGTGCAGGCGGTTGCGGTCTGCTTCCTTTACGCCTTCCTGCACCCGGCGCACGAGCGGCGCGCGCGGGAGGTCGTGGCCGACGTGCTGCCGGACGCCTTCATCTCCACCTCCCACGAGGTGGCGCCCGAGTTCCGCGAGTTCGAGCGGATGAGCACGGCGGTGGTCAACGCTTACCTCGGCCCGGTGATGCGGCGCTACATCCGGCGTTTGGGCGGGCGGCTGCAAGAGGGCGGGCTGCGCGCGGCGCCCCACCTGACCCAATCGAACGGCGGCGTCATCGGGTTCGAGCAGGCGGCGCTGCTGCCGGTCCGCACGGTGCTGTCGGGACCCAGCACCGGCGTGGTGGCGGCGCAGGCGCTGGCCGCCAGCGTGGGCATCCCGGACCTCATCACCTTCGACATGGGCGGCACCAGCACGGACGTGGCGCTGCTGTCCGCCGGGCAATGCCGGCTGGCGAGCGAGGCCGTGGTGCACGGCTACCCGATCAAGGCGCCGATGCTGGACATCCACACCGTGGGCGCGGGCGGCGGCAGCATCGCCTTCATCGACAGCGGCGGGCTGCTGAAGGTGGGGCCGCGCAGCGCCGGGGCCGATCCCGGCCCCGTGTGCTACGGCCGCGGCAGCACGGAGCCGACCGTCACCGACGCGAACGTGGTGCTGGGAACGCTCAACCCCACGCACCTGCTGGGCGGGCGCATGGCGGTGCGGCGGGACCTGGCGCATGCCGCCATCGAACGCTTGGCGCAGCCGTTGGGCCTCGGCGTGACGGAAACCGCGCAGGGCATCGTGTCGGTGGTCACGGCCAACATGGCGCGCGCCATCCGGGTGATCAGCGTGCAGCGCGGCTACGACCCGCGCGACTACGCGCTGGTGGCGTTCGGCGGCGCCGGGCCGCTGCACGCGGCGCGGCTGGCGCGGGAGCTGGACATCCCGCGCGTGCTGGTGCCGCGCAACCCCGGCATCCTGTGCGCCATGGGCCTGCTGCTGACCGACCTGCGCGCGGACTTCGCCAGCACGAAGCTCCTGACGCTCCGGGCGGCGGCGCAGGGGGAGGTCGCGGCGGCCTTCGACGCCCTGTCGGCGCAGGCGGCGGGATGGTTTGAGGATGAGCATGTCCCGCCGGAGGCACGGCAAACGGTCCGCACCGTCGATATGCGCTACGCCGGGCAGAACTACGAGCTGCCGATCCCCGTGCCGGAGG
>CAXTUO010000455.1:0-3941 GCA_964247175.1 uncultured Acetobacteraceae bacterium
TCCATGTCGATGCGGCGGGCGTCCACGTTTATGCTGACGGTGTCCCCCGTGCGCAGCAGGGCCAGCGGGCCGCCCACCCAAGCCTCGGGGGCGACGTGCAGCACGCAGGCGCCGTAGGAGGTGCCGGACATGCGCGCGTCCGACAAGCGCAGCATGTCGCGGTGCCCTTCCTTCAGCAGCCGCTTGGGCATCGGCAGCATCCCCCATTCCGGCATCCCCGGGCCGCCCTGGGGGCCGGCGTTGCGCAGCACCAGCACGTGGTCGGCGGTGATGTCGAGGTTCTCGTCATCGACGGCCGCCTTCATGCTGGGGTAGTCGTCGAACACCAACGCCGGGCCGGAATGCTTGAGGAAGCGCTGGTCCATCGCCGCCGGCTTGATCACGCAGCCGTCCGGCGCCAGGTTGCCGCGCAGCACCGCCAAGGACCCTTCGCCGTAGATCGGGCGGTCCACGGGCCGGATCACGTCGTCGTTGAAGCAGCGCGCCCCCTCGATGTTCTCGCCCAGCGTGCGCCCGGTGACGGTCAGGCAGGACAGGTCCAGGTGCTCGCGGATGTTGTGCATCAGCGCGCGGATGCCGCCGGCGTAGAAGAAGTCCTCCATCAGGTACTGGTTGCCGGACGGGCGCACGTTGCCGATCACCGGCACCCGGCGGCTGTAGCGCTCGAAGTCGTCCAGGCCGATCTCCTGCCCGGCGCGGCGGGCCAGGGCGATCAGGTGGATGATGGCGTTGGTGGAGCAGCCCATCGCCATGGCGACCGCGATGGCGTTCTCGAAGGACGCCCGCGTCAGGATGCGCCGGGGCGTCAGGTCCTCCCACACCATGTCCACGATGCGCCGCCCGCTTTCGGAGGCGAGCCGGATGTGCCCGGCGTCCGCCGCCGGGATGGAGGAGCCGCCCGGCAGCACGGTGCCGCACGCCTCGGCGATGGCGGTCATGGTGGACGCCGTGCCCATGGTCATGCAGGTGCCGTAGGAGCGCGCGATGCCGCCCTCCACCCCCAGCCAGTCCTGGTCGGTGATCTTGCCTGCCCGCAGCTCGTCCCAGTACTTCCAGCTGTCGGACCCGCTGCCCAGGGTCTTGCCCTGCCAGTTGCCGCGCAGCATGGGGCCGGCGGGCACGAAGATCGCGGGGATGCCCATGCTGATGGCGCCCAGCAGCAGGGCAGGCGTGGTCTTGTCGCAGCCGCCCATCAGCACCGCGCCGTCCACGGGGTGGGAGCGCAGCAGCTCCTCCGTTTCCATGGCCAGCATGTTGCGGTACATCATGGTGGTCGGCTTGACGTAGCTTTCGGACACCGACAGCGCCGGCAGCTCCACCGGGAAGCCGCCGGCCATCAGGATGCCGCGCTTCACGTCGTCCACCCGCGTCTTGAAGTGGGTGTGGCAAGGCTGCAGGTCGGACCAGGTGTTCAGGATCGCGATCACCGGCTTGCCCGTCCATTCCTCCGGCGCGTAGCCCATCTGCATGGCGCGGCTGCGGTGGCCGAAGGAGCGCAGGTCGGCGGGGCCGAACCAGCGGCGGCTGCGGAGGTCCTCGGGCGCCTTGCGCCGCCGCAGCGGGCCGTCCGGCACGGCGCCGGGTTCGAGGTGCGCGGGCGTCTGCGGGGCGTCAGCCATGGTGTGCTTCCTTTGTTTTGCGCGGCTGCGCGCCGCTTCCGTTATGCGCGGCTGCGCGCCGCCTCAACCTCGCGCCCGCGCCCGCCCAGCTCCATGAACTCGGCGATGTGCGGGCGGCGCGCGATCTGCAGGCGGTGCAGGGCGTGCGTCGCCTCGACCAGCGTGCCGCGGCGTCCCAGCATCGCGTCGCCGATCTCGATCAGCCGCAGGTTCGGCCAGGCCTTCTCGCGCAGCCCGTGGACCAGGCCCAGCACCGCGTCCGCCGGCTGCTCCGGCAGCGCTTGGGCAAGGATCAGGGCCATGCAGGCCGTGGACCGGGAGATGCCGGCATGGCAGTGCACCAGCAGGTGCGCGGCCGGCGCCGGCTCGGCCTGCAGGTCGCGTCCGAGCGCCAGCACCTGCTCGACGTGCCCGGGCTGCGGCGCGAGCAGGCCGGGCGTTTCGTCGATGATGTCATGGAAGCGCACTTCCAGCTTCCGGTGCTCGCCGAAGGTGCCGAACGCTTCGGGCACGGGATGGTCGGGGTCCAGGATCGACAGGACGTGGCTGGCGCCGAGCGTGCCATGCCCGGCCAGCTCCTCGATGCCGCAGACGGTGATGCCGAAGGGAGGTGCTGCGCTGCTCATGGAAACCCCTGTTCGCCGCTCGGAGGCGCGGCATACGTTGTTCCCGCGGCCTTGGAAACAACCGGCGCGTGAAGCGCTCAGCTTTTCAGCCGGTAGCCCGTCCTGAACATCCAGGTCACGAGCGCGAGGCAGGCGCACAAGAAGGCGAGGGTCATGCCGAGGCTGGCGCCGACGCCCACATCCGCCTGGCCGAAGAAGCTCCAGCGGAAGCCGCTGACCAAGTAAAGCACCGGGTTGAACAGGGTGACGGTGCGCCAGGCCGGCGGCAGCATGTCCACGGAATAGAAGCTGCCGCCCAGAAAGGTGAGCGGCGTCACCACCAAGAGCGGCACGAGCTGCAGCTTCTCGAACCCGTCCGCCCACAGCCCGATGATGAAGCCGAACAGGCTGAAGGTCGCGGCGGTCAGGAGGAGGAACAGCAGCATCCAGCCGGGGTGCCCGATCCGCAGCGGCACGAACAAGGACGCGGTCAGCAGGATGATCGCGCCGAGCACGACCGACTTGGTGGCCGCGGCGCCGACATAGCCCAGCACGATCTCGAACGGGGAGATGGGGGCGGACAGGATCTCGTAGATCGTGCCGGAGAAGCGCGGGAAGTAGATGCCGAAGGAAGCGTTGGCGATGCTCTGCGTCAGCAGGGACAGCATCACCAGGCCCGGCACGATGAACGCGCCGTACGGCACGCCGTCCACCGTGCTGATGCGCGAGCCGATGGCGGCGCCGAACACCACGAAGTAAAGCGATGTCGAGATCACCGGCGCCACGATGCTTTGCAGCAGCGTGCGCCGGGTGCGCGCCATCTCGAAGCCGTAGATCGCCCGGACCGCGTGGAGGTTCATGCCCGCTCCCGCAGCAGCCCGACGAAGATGTCTTCCAGCGAGCTTTGGCTGGTTTGCAGGTCCTTGAACCGGATGCCGGCGGCGCCGAGGTCGCGGAGCAGCGCCGTGATCCCCGTGCGCTCCCCCCGGGTGTCGTAGGTATAAACGAGTTCCGTGCCCCCACGGGCCAGCTCCAGGCGGTAGGCGTCGAGCACGGGCGGCAGGCGGTCCAGCGGCGCCTGCAACTGCAAGGTGAGCTGCTTGCGCCCGAGCTTGCGCATCAGCTCGGCCTTTTCCTCCACCAGGATGATCTCGCCCCGGCTGATGACGCCCACGCGGTCGGCCATCTCCTCGGCTTCCTCGATGTAGTGCGTGGTGAGGATCACGGTCACGCCGTCGTCGCGCAAGCTCCGCACCAGCCGCCACATGTCCTGGCGCAGTTCCACATCCACCCCGGCGGAGGGTTCGTCGAGGAACAGGATCGCCGGCTCGTGCGACAGGGCCTTGGCGATCAGCACGCGGCGCTTCATGCCGCCGGACAGCGTCATGATCCGGCTGTCCTTCTTGTCCCACAGCGACAGGGTCTTGAGCGTCTTCTCGATGTGGGCCGGGTTCGGGGCGCGGCCGAACAGGCCGCGGCTGAAGCTCACGGTGGCCCAGACGGTTTCGAACGCATCGGTGGTCAGCTCCTGCGGCACCAGGCCGATCTTGGCGCGGGCGGCGCGGAAGTCGCGCACGATGTCGTGCCCGTCCGCGGACACCGTGCCGGCGCTGGGCCGGACGATGCCGCAGATGACGCCGATCAGCGTGGTCTTGCCGGCCCCGTTCGGGCCGAGCAGCGCGAAGATCTCGCCGCGCCGGATGTCCAGGCTGACGTT
>CAXTUO010000456.1:0-3624 GCA_964247175.1 uncultured Acetobacteraceae bacterium
GCACCGTACGGCAGCTTGAGGCCGAGGTGCAGGCGCTCAAGGCGCAGCCCAGGAATGCACAGTTTAGGAGCATGCAGCCTGGAAGCACGCAGCCTGGGAGCACGCAGCTTGGAAGCGTGGGCACCGCCATGGCCTTGCCGCCGCCCGGCGCGTAATGGCCGGGCTGATCGTCGCCTTGGACACCGCGGACGCGGGGCAGGCGGCGGCGTGGGCCGAGGCGGTGGCGCCGCATTGCGGCATTCTGAAGCTGGGCTTGCAGTTCGTCTTGGCGCAGGGGCCGACCGGCGTTCTCGGCGTCACGCAGCGCCCGGTGTTCCTGGATTTGAAGCTGCACGACATCCCAAACACCGTCGCGGGCGCCGTGGAGGCCATCCTGTCGCTGCGCCCGGCCATGCTGACCGTCCATGCCGGCGGTGGCGCCACGATGCTGGCCGCGGCCCGGCGCGTTGCCGACACGGCCGCCCAACCCCCGATGCTGCTCGCCGTCACCGTGCTGACCAGCCTCGACAGCAGCGCCCTGCACGCGACCGGCGTAGCCGGCGGCCCGCGCCAGCAGGTGCTGCGGCTGGCGCGCCTGGCGATGGACGCCGGCGCTGACGGGTTGGTGTGCAGCGCGCAGGAAGCGTCCATGCTAAGGGATGCTCTCGGGTCGCGCCCGGTCCTGGTGGTGCCGGGCATCCGGCCGGCCAGCGCCGGTCTGGACGACCAGGCGCGCACCATGACCCCGCGACAGGCCGTGGACGCCGGCGCCGATTGGATCGTGGTCGGCCGCCCCATCACCGGCGCCGCCGACCCGGCCGCCGCCGCCGCCGCCATCGCTTCGGAGATCGCATGACAACGCTCGTGAAAATCTGCGGCATCAACTCGCCGGACGCGCTGGACGCCGCGGCGGACGCCGGGGCCGACTACATCGGTTTCGTGTTCTTCCCGCCCTCCCCGCGCGCCGTGACGCCGGCGGAGGCTGCCGCCCTTTCGGCCCACCGCCCCGGCGGCCCGGCGCGGGTGGGGCTGTTCGTCGATCCGAGCGACGACGACGTGGCCGAGGTTCTGGCCTCCTTGGCCCTGGACGTGCTGCAGGTGCACGGCACGCCGGGCCGCGCCGTCGAACTCCGGACGCGGTTCGGGGCGCCGGTCTGGGCGGCTGCGGGCGTGGGCGGCGCTGGTGACCTGCCGGTGAACGACGGCGGCGTGGATGCGCTGCTGCTGGACGCCAAGGCGCCGCCCGGCGCCGCGCTGCCTGGCGGCAACGCCCGGGCGTTCGACTGGTCCGTGCTGCGCGGCTGGACCGCGCCGGCGCCCTGGCTGCTGGCCGGCGGCCTCACCCCCGACAACGTCGCGGAGGCCGTGCGCGTTTCGGGCGCCACGGCGGTCGATGTGTCGTCCGGCGTGGAGCGGAGCCGCGGCGTGAAGGACGCCGGGCTGATCCAGGCTTTTGTCCGGAACGCGCGGGCTAGATCCAGCCCCGCCGCTTGAACCACAGGAATGGCAGCACCCCGCTCAGGATGATCACGGCCAGGCCATAGGCGTAGCCGTAGTGCCACTCCAGTTCCGGCATGTTCTTGAAGTTCATGCCGTAGATGCTGGCCATCAGCGTCGGCGGCACGCCCACCACGGAAACGACGGTCAGGATCTTGATGCCGTTGTTCTGCTCGATGTTGATGAAGCCCAGCGTCGCGTCCAGCAGGAACTGCACCTTGTTCGTCAACTGCACGTCGTAGTCGGACAGCGACGCGATGTCCTGGCGCAGCGTCTTGAACCGGGGCCGCAGGTGCGGGGGGATCCAGTCCGCCGCGGCCTCGTTGACGAACAGCACGATGCGGTTCACCCCGAGCAGGCTGTCCCGGATGTTGGACACGCGCTCCCCGGCCGTGCCCACCGCGCGCAGCGTTGCCCGCAGCTGCATGTCCGTCCGCGCCGCGTTCGGCGTGCCGTCGCGTTCCGGCCGGAACACCCGGCGCGAGATGGCGTCGAGGTCGGCACCCACGTGCTCCAGGATATCCGCCAAACGGTCGATGATCGCTTCCAGCAGCCCCAGAAACGCCGCCACGCTGCATGAATGCGCCGGGCTGCCGACGAACCGCTCGGCGAACTGGTCGAACACCGGCAGGTCGGCGAACCGCACGGTCATCAGGTGCTCCGGCGACAGCACGAAGCCGAGCGGGGCCACCTTCGACAGCCCGTCCGCCGCGCGGTAGATCATCGGCGTGCTCAGCGCCAGGGTCTTGCCCTCGCTCGACAGCCGGCTGCTGCTCTCGATCTCGGCCAGGTCCGCCGCCGCCGGCACCCGCAGGCCGGTCAGCCGCTCCGCGGCGGAGCGCTCCTGGTCGGTCGGGTTCAGCAGGTCGATCCAGACGGGCGCAGGCCCCGGCGGCTCGGCATGCGTCTCGGCATGCGGCTGGAAGGAGCGGCGGGGCGAAAGGCCGGCGTTCAGGTACAGCATGGCGCATCCTACCCCGACTTCGCGCGGCAGCGCATCCCAAAGAACCAGAGACGTGACCGGCGCCGGGCGGCGCGGTATGACAGGCGCCCGACCGAGGAAAGCACATTGAACGAGACTGCGCCCGCCCTCACCGTCCGCGCGCCCACTGTTTACATCGGCAGCCGGACGCGCCTGGCTGGTCCGGGAAACAGGGCATGAGCTGGCTTGCCGAGTACGTCCGCCCGAAGATCCGCACCCTGCTGGGGCGGCGGGAAGTGCCGGACAACCTTTGGGTGCAATGCCCCAACTGCCAGCAGATGCTGTTCGCCAGCGACCTGGCGCGCAACCTGAAGGTCTGCACGGCGTGCGGCTTCCATATGCGCCCGACCGCGGCCGAGCGCCTGGCCTACACCTTCGACGCCGACCCCGGCTTCACCCGCATCGAGCTGCCGCGCGTGCCGCTGGACCCGTTGCGCTTCCGCGACAGCAAGCGCTATGCCGACCGGCTGAAGGAGGCGCGGGAGAAGACCGGGCTTGACGACGCGGTCCTGGTCGCGCACGGCGCCATCGGCGGCCACCGCGCCGTGGTGGCGGCGCAGGCATTCGAGTTCATGGGCGGCAGCATGGGCGCCGCGGTGGGCGAGGCCATCGTCGCCGCGGCCCGGCTCGCGGTGCTGCAGCAGGCGCCGCTCATCGTTTTCACCGCGAGCGGCGGCGCCCGCATGCAGGAAGGCGCCGTCAGCCTGATGCAGATGCCGCGCACCACCATCGCGGCCCGGCTGGTGAAGGAGGCCGGGCTGCCGTTCATCACCGTGCTGACCGACCCCACGACCGGCGGCGTCACCGCGAGCTTCGCCATGCTGGGCGACCTGCAGATCGCGGAACCCGGCGCGCTGATCGGCTTTGCCGGCAGCCGGGTGATCGAGCAGACGGTGCGGGAAACCCTGCCGGACGGCTTCCAGCGCGCCGAGTACCTCCATGCGCACGGCATCCTCGACATGGTGGTGCCGCGTTCCGAGATGCGGGACACGCTGGCCCGGCTGATCGGCCTGCTGCGTGTGCCGGAGCAAGCCCCCGATCCCGCGCCGGCGCCATCCCCCGTGCCGCGGCCGGAACAGGCGGCGGCGTGAGCCAACCTCCGTCCCCGGGCCGGATCGAGCCGATCATCGACCGGCTGCACGGCCTGCACCCGCGCCTCATTGACC
>CAXTUO010000456.1:3634-3931 GCA_964247175.1 uncultured Acetobacteraceae bacterium
CGCGCACGGCATCCTCGACATGGGGGTGCCGCGCGCCGAAATGCGGGACACCCTGGCCCGGCTGATCGGTCTGTTGCGCGTGCCGGTGGAAGCGCCCGCCCTGCCCGCGCTGCCGCCCCCACCGCTGCCGGAGCCGGCAAACGCATGAGCCAGGTCCTCGCCCGAAGCAGGATCGAGCCGATCATCGACCGGCTGCACGGCCTGCACCCGCGCCTCATTGACCTCAGCCTCGACCGGTTGGAGCGCCTGCTGGCGCTGCTGGGCCACCCGGAGCGCCGCCTGCCGCCGGTGATCCAT
>CAXTUO010000457.1:0-3927 GCA_964247175.1 uncultured Acetobacteraceae bacterium
GCAACAGCAAGGCGAGCGCTGCCATCCCCGTCCGGTGCCGCCGGAAGCGGCGCAGCCGGAGGCGCCAGGGGCTTTGCGGCGCGTCCACCGTTGGCGGGCGCGGCACGGGAAGCTGAACGTTCATCCGACCGAGATCCGCGGGTCGAGCCAGCTATAGGCAAGGTCGGCGGCGAGGTTGCTGAGCAAGGTCACAAGGGTCGCGAACAGCAGGCCGCTGAGCGCCAGGTTGTAATCGTTGCCCAAAATGGCGTCGTAGATCATCTTCCCCATGCCGGGCTGGGCGAACATGGTCTCCGTGATCAGCGCGCCGCCGAACAGGCCGCCGAAGCTCAGGGCCATGACCGTGACCACGGGGATCAGCGCCGGGCGCAGCGCGTGGACCAGCACGATCCGGCCTTCCCCCGCGCCCTTGGCCCGGGCGGTGCGCACGTGGTCCATGCGCAACGCATCGACCATGGCCGCGCGCACGTAACGCACGAACTGGCCGATGATCGACAAGGCCAGCGTCGTGACCGGCAGGACCATATGCCAGAACGTGTCCTTCCAGGTGCCGTCGCCCACGCCGCTGGCGGGCAGGACATGGAGGTTGACGGCGAACACCAGGATCAGCACCAGCGCCAGCCAGAACACCGGCACCGACACCCCGGCCAGCGCCACCGTGCTGATCGCCCCGTCGATCCACCCGCCGGGCCGCAGCGCCGCGAGCACGCCCAAGAGCAGCGACAGCACGACGGCAATGGTGAAGCCGCCGCCCATCAGCTTGCACGTTTGCCACAACGCCGGGAGCAGCACTTCCAGCACGGGGCGGGCGTGCACCCGGCTGAACCCCAGGTCGCCGCGCAGCGCGTCCCACAGCCAACGGGCGTAGCGGAGCAGCAGCGGCTGGTCGAGGCCGTAGATGGCGCGGAGGCGCGCGGCGGCCTCCGGCGTCATGCCGGGGTTGCTCGCCATCATCAGGTCGATGGGATCGCCCGGCATGAGGCCGATCAGGCCGTAGATCACGAACGACATCACCAGCAAAACGAGCAGGGCCTGAACCGTCCGGCCGAGGAGGAAGCGGGCCATGGCGCTACTCCGCGAAGTGGCAGGCGCTCAGCACCTTGCGCCGGCCCGGCGCCGGGCCGAGCAAGGGGGGCTGGACGCGGCAGATGGCCTGGACCTTGGGGCAGCGCGGATGGAACACGCAGCCCGGCGGCGGCGCCATCGGGCTCGGCATCTCGCCGCGCAGCGCCGAGCCGCGGGCGCGGCGGCGTCCGATGCGCGGGGCGGCGTCCAGCAGGGCGCGGGTGTAGGGGTGGCTCGGCTTGCTGAACAGGTCGGCGCGCGGCGCGAGTTCCACCAGGCGGCCGAGATACAGCACGGCCACGCGGTCGGCCAGGTGGTTCACCACGGCCAGGTCGTGCGAGATGAACAGGTAGGCGAGGCCGTGCGCGCGCTGCAAGTCGCGCAAAAGGTTCAGCACCTGGCTGCCGATGCTCACGTCGAGCGCCGACAGCGGCTCGTCCGCCACGACCAACTCGGGTTCGGGGGCGAGCGCCCGGGCGATGGCAATGCGCTGGCGCTGGCCGCCGGAGAACTCGTGCGGGTAGCGGTTCAGCGCGTCGGGCGGCAGGCCCACCTGGGCCGCGAGTTCCCCCGCGCGCCGCCGCTGCTCCGCCGCCGGGCGGCGGGCGATGCGCAGCGGCTCCGCGATGATGGCGGACACCGGCATCCGGGGATCGAGCGCGCCGAACGGGTCCTGGAACACCACCTGGATCGCCCGGCCCGCATAGCGCACCGTCCCCTGCGTCGGCGCGCGCAGCCCGGCGACGACGTGGCCCAGCGTGGTCTTGCCGCTGCCGCTTTCGCCGACGAGCGCCAGGGTTTCGCCGGGCTGGATGTCGAAGCTCACGTCCTCGACCGCGCGCAGCACCCGCCCCTTCGTGAACAGCCCGCCGCCTTGCGGGAAGTGGACGGAGATGCGCTCCACCGTGAGCAGGCTCACTGGCGCACCTTGAAGCACGCCGCCCACTGGCCCGGCGCGTGCTCCTCCAACGCCGGCTCCGCGCTCCGGCACCCGGCGTCGCCGCGCGGGCAGCGGGGGAAGAAGCGGCAGCCCGGCTCGGCGCGGCCCATGTCCGGCACGCCGCCGGGGATCACCGGCAGGTGGTCCACCCGGTGCCCGGCGTCCGGCAGGGTGGCGATCAGGCCGACCGTGTAGGGGTGCAGCGGCTGGGTGAACAGCGCATCGGCCGGGCCGCGCTCCACGATGCGCCCGGCGTACATCACCACGACCTCGTGCGACACCTCGCTCACCACCGCGAGGTTGTGGGAGATGAACTGGATCGCCGTGCCGGTTTCCTCCTGCAGCGCCAGCATGAGGTCGAGGATTTGCGCCTGGATGGTGACGTCGAGCGCCGTGGTCGGCTCGTCCGCGACCAGCAGCGCCGGGCGGCAGGCGAGCGCCATGGCGATCATCGCCCGCTGCCGCTGCCCGCCGCTGAGCTGGTGCGGGTAGGCGCCGGCCCGTTCCCGCGCGGCGGGGATGCCGACCTGGGAGAGCAGCTCCACGGCGCGCTCCCCGGCGGCGGGCCAGCCCATGCTTTCATGCAGCACCAGCGCCTCGGCGATCTGGCGGCCCACGGGCATGACGGGGTTCAGCGCCGTCATCGGCTCCTGGAACACCATCGCCATGCGGTCGCCGCGCATCGCCCGCCAGGCGGCGCGGTTTTGGCCCACCAGCTCCCGCCCTTCGAAGCGGATGCTGCCGGACACGCGCCCGGGCTGCGGCACC
This sequence comes from uncultured Acetobacteraceae bacterium, assembly GCA_964247175.1. Classification (GTDB taxonomy): domain Bacteria; phylum Pseudomonadota; class Alphaproteobacteria; order Acetobacterales; family Acetobacteraceae; genus CAHJXG01. The sequence goes on from CAXTUO010000457.1 coordinate 2,774, forward strand.
AGGCCCATCAGCGCCAGCGCGGTTATGCTCTTGCCGCAGCCGCTCTCCCCCACCACGCCCAGGGTGCGGCCCGGTGGGATGGCGTAGCCGACGCCCGCCACCACCCGGCGTGGCCCGCCCGGTAAGTCAAAGGCGACCTCCAGGCCCGAAACCTCCAGCAATGGGGCTGAAATGGCGTTTACTGGGATGTCCATTGCTCCGCGAAGATGCCGACGTTGTAGCCGTTGCCGAGCGGCTGGTAGCCGTGCAGCCACTTGGGGGTGATGTGCGGCTCGGCGCGGAAGAACAGCGGCAGCGCCGGCAGTTGCTCGGCGTAGATGCGCTGCATGGCCGCCCACCCCGTGCTGGCCTTTTCCGGGTCCAGCTCGCTTTCCACCTCCGCGATGTCCGCGTCCATCGTGGGGTTGCTGAACCCCGGGTAGTTCGCACCGCCGTAGCTGTTGGCCTGGGTGGGGATCTGGTCGGTGGCCAGGGTGCGGCGCGGCGATTCGGAGACGGTGCTGCTCCAGCCGTACAGGACCGCGCCCGTGTAGGTGCGCCGCTTCAGCGTTTCGCCGAACAAGGTGCGGGCCGGCTCGTTCTTGATCGTCGCCTCGATGCAGGCGGCCTTCCACTGGTTCTGCAGCACCTGCTGCTCCAGCTCGCGCAGGCGGTTGCCGGCCGTGGTTTCGAACTCGACCGACAGGCGCTGCCCGTTCTTGCGGCACACGCCGTCCGGGCCGGGGGTCCAGCCGGCGTCGGCCAGCAGCTTCTTGGCGCCGGCCAGGTCGAACTTGGTCGCCGCGACCGTCTTGTCGTGCATGGGATGCAGCGGGTTGACCCAGGAGGCGGCGACCGGCTGCAAGCCCTCGAACAGCCGCGTCACCAGCGTTTGCCGGTCCAGCGCGGACAGCAGGGCGCGGCGCACCCGGACGTCGGACAGGATGGGGTTGTCGAGCTTGAGGTCGATGTGCTCGTAGGTGAGGCTCGGCTGGAAGGTGTAAACGAAGCGGTCCGGCGCCTGCTTGCGCAAGGCGAGCGCCTGGTCGATGGTCAGGCCCACGCCCTCCCCCGCCACCATGTCGATGTCGCCGGACAGCAGGTTGGCCTGCAGCGCCGCGGTGTTCTCGATGGTGCGGAGCTTGACCTTGCGGAAGGCCGGCTTGGGGCCGGGC
>CAXTUO010000458.1:0-3925 GCA_964247175.1 uncultured Acetobacteraceae bacterium
CGCGTCAGCACCAACGTCGGCTCCATGGGCCACGCGGCGACGGGCGTGCTGGGCGCGGCGCTGGGCCGCGGCGGCAAGGCGGTGGCCATCGTCGGCGACGGCGCGATGCTGATGAACATGGAGGTCAACACCGCGGCCAAGCAGGGCTTGCCGGCGGTCTGGATCATCCTGAACGACGGTCGTTACAACATGTGCTACCAGGGCATGGCCGCGCTCGGCATGGGGGGCTGCGCCGACGCCAGCTTCCCGCCCACGGACTTCGCCACCCTGGCCCGCGCCATGGGCGCCGACGGCCTGCGCGTGGAAAGCGAGGACGCGCTGGAAGCCGGCCTGGCCCGGGCGCTCGCAGCACCAGGGCCGTTCATCCTCGACGTGCTGATCGACGCGGACCAGGTCGCGCCGACCAACGGGCGCAACGAGGGCCTGCGCGTGGCCAAGGCGGGCCAGCGGCAGGAAGGCCTGAGCTTCCCGGTCATCGCCGCCAACTAGCAGGGAGTCAGACCGAAATGGAAAGCAACACCTTCGCCACCTCGACCTACATCGCGGCCGAGATGAAGGACGCGTCCGACTACATCCGCGACCTGCGCAACCTGGATGAGTGGACGCTCTACAGCCGCATGATCGAGCAGATGGACGAGAACACCTGGCGCGGCACGGCGTCAGGCTACCAGCACGACCTGTTCTACCATGCGCGCCCGATCGAGACACCGAGCTTCGGTGGCGTCGAGTGGCATTGCGGCTACAAGTACGGCGAGTACTTCCAGTGCTACCCGGCCTTGCTGTTCCCGCCGAGCTATCTCGGCTCCGACGAGCCCGGCGCCTACTTCCACTGGCTCAGCTTCATCGGCCCGGAGCGCCGCACGACGATGCTGATGCAGGGCATCCATTGGGTGCACACCGCCGAGATCCGGTCGCTGAAGGGCGCGCTGGAACGCAGGGCGGGCCATGACCGCGCCGTGCAGGGCCGGTTCGAGATCCAGACCAGCGCCATCTACGTCGATGCGCCGCCGGAGCTCGCCACCGAGTACCTCGGCGATGTCCGCAACCTCGGCGAATGGGGTTATTTCTTGAAGCCTGATGGTGAGGCGGACGCGACCAAAGGCCGGTTCACGGACGAATACGGGCAGAAGTTCGAGGTGACGGCCACCAAGCATGACCTCGGCAAGTACATGATCCTGGAGTTCGAGCATCGCTACCTCCGCTCGAACTGGACGCAGCGGAGCCTGCTGGTCCTCATGCCGTGCGACTACGCCTTCAGCAATCCAAAGGCCCGCGGCTTCATCGCGCACCGCATCGTGTTCTTCGAAAAGGGCGTGGTGCCGCAGCATGGCAAGCTGCAGATCGAGGATTACGGCGCGGAAAGCATGAGCCTCAAGCGCGTGCTGGAGAACAAAGCGGGCAACCTCCTGTCGTTCAACAAAGGGATGAGCTATCTGGCGGAGGCCGCGGCATGACCGCCGCATCCGAGGGCCTGCTGGCCGACCGGCCGCTGGCCAGCGCCGGGTTCGGCACGCAGCCCGCCGTCGAATGGCGGGCGGCGCAACTCGCCGCGACGCGGCGGCTTTTCCTTTTGGACAACTACGACAGTTTCACCTTCAACTTGTATCACCGGCTTGGCGAGCTTGGCGCCGAGGTCACGGTGGTCCGCAACGACGCGCTCACCCCGGCGGAAGCGTTGGCGCTCGGCCTTGATGCCGTGGTGGTCTCGCCCGGGCCGTGCGACCCGGACCGGGCCGGCATCTCGCTCGGCCTGATCGAGGCGGCGGCGGCGGTTTGCCCGGTGTTCGGCGTGTGCCTGGGCCACCAGGCCCTCGGCCAGGTGTACGGCGGCAAGGTGGTCCGCGCCCCGGCGCCGATGCACGGCAAGATCAGCCTGATCCACCATGACGACACCGGCCTGTTCGCCGGGCTGCCCAACCCGTTCCCGGCGACGCGCTACCACAGCCTGATCGTGGACCGGAACAGCCTGCCCTCCGTGCTGCACGTCAATGCCTGGACGGAGGACGGCCTGGTCATGGGGCTGCGCCACAAGAGCCTACCCATGCATGGCGTGCAGTTCCATCCCGAGAGCATCGAGACCAAGGCCGGGCATGCGCTGCTGCGCAACTTCCTCGACCTGGTGCCGGAGCGGGGGGCGGCATGACCGACGCGCTCCGTCCCACCTTGGCCCTGCTCGCCGGCGGCGCGCGGCTGACCGCGGAGCAGGCCGAGGCGGCGTTCGACGTGATCATGGAGGGCGCGGCCACGCCGTCCCAGATCGGCGGCCTTCTGATGGCGATGCGCGTGCGGGGCGAGACGGTCGAGGAGATCGTCGGCGCCACCCGCGCGATGCGGGGGCACATGCTGCGGGTCCACGCGCCGGAGGGCGCCATCGACACCTGCGGCACCGGCGGCGACGGGGCGCAGACGCTGAACATCTCGACCGCGGTGGCGCTTGTCGCCGCAGGCGCAGGCGTGCCGGTGGCCAAGCACGGCAACCGGGCGCTGTCGTCGAAGTCCGGCGCGGCCGACGTGCTGGAAGCGCTGGGCGTCAACGTCGATGCGCCGGCGGGCGCGGTCGGCCGGGCGTTCGAGGAAGCGGGGGTCAGCTTCCTGTTCGCGCCGGCGCATCATGGTGCCACGCGCCACGCCGGGCCGGCCCGGCGCGAGCTGGGCACGCGCACGATCTTCAACCTCTTGGGGCCGCTGTCCAACCCGGCGGGAACCAGGCGCCAACTAGTCGGCGTGTTCGCGCCGCAATGGCTGCAGCCCTTTGCCGAGGTGCTGCGCGTGCTCGGCAGCGAGCGGGCCTGGATCGTGCACGGCCATGACGGGCTGGACGAGCTGACCACCACCACCCATTCCTCGGTCGCCGAACTGCGCGATGGCGAGATCCGGCAGTTCGAGGTGATGCCGGAGCAAGCGGGCGTCGCGCGGGCGACGTTGGACGACCTGCGGGGCGGGGACGCGCGGGACAACGCGGCGGCGTTGCGGGCGTTGCTGGACGGCGAGGCCGGGCCGTACCGGGACATCGTGGTGCTGAACGCGGCGGCGGCGCTGGTGGTGGCCGGCCGGGCGGATGGGTTGGCGCGCGGCGCCGACCTGGCCCGCCGCGCCCTTGACTCAGGCGCTGCGGCGGCGCGGCTGGAGGCGCTGGTGCGCGCGACGAACGGAGTGCCGGCATGAGCGACCGATTGGCGGAAATCTGCGCGGCCAAGCTGGAGCATGTTGCCCGCTGCAAGGCGCGTCGTCCGTTGCACGATATCGAGGCGGCGCTGCCGCCCGAGCCGCCGCGCGGCTTCGTCCGCGCGCTGCGCGCCCAGGCGGAGGCCGGTCGTCCCGGGCTGATCGCCGAGATCAAGCGGGCCAGTCCGAGCAAGGGCCTGATCCGCGCCGACTTCGATCCGGCGGTCCTGGCGCGAGCCTACGCGGCGGGGGGTGCTGCCTGCTTGTCCGTGCTGACCGACACGCCGTACTTCCAAGGCGCCGACGCGCACCTGGCCGAGGCACGCGCTGCCGCCGCCCTGCCGGCACTTCGAAAAGATTTCATGCTCGACCCCTACCAGGTGGCGGAAGCGCGCGGCCTCGGTGCCGATGCGGTCCTGCTGATCGTCGCGGCGCTGGGCGACGCGCAGGCGGCGGAGCTGGAAGCGGCGGCCCAGGGTTTCGGTCTTGACGTGCTGATCGAGGTGCATGACGAGGCGGAGCTGGAACGGGCGCTTCGCCTGCGCTCGCCCCTGGTCGGCATCAACAACCGCAACCTCAAGACGTTCGAGGTCGATCTCGCGACGACCGAACGGCTGGCCCGGCTGGCGCCGCCCGGGCGCCTGCTGGTGTGCGAAAGCGGCATTGGCTCGCCCGCGGATGTCGCCCGGATGCAGGCCGCGGGCGTCCATTGCTTCCTGGTCGGCGAGAGCCTGATGCGGCAGGCCGACGTGACGGCCGC
>CAXTUO010000459.1:0-1783 GCA_964247175.1 uncultured Acetobacteraceae bacterium
TTCCTGGCCCAGCGCGCCCGGCAGGAGGTCAAGGTCGTGCTGTGCGGGGAAGGGGGCGACGAGATCTTCGGCGGCTACGGCCGCTACCGCAGCGCCATGCGCTCCTGGTGGCTGGGCGGCCGGGTGATGCGGGCGCGGGGCGCGTTCGACAAGCTCGACGTGCTGCGCGCGCGTCCCGCCGGCTGGCGCGACGGGCTGGCGGCCAGCGAGGCGCACGCCGCGGTGCCAGGGCGCAGCCGGCTGGCGGTGGCGCAGGCGACGGACATCGCCGATTGGCTGCCGCATGACCTGCTGCTCAAGCTGGACCGCTGCCTGATGGCGCATGGCGTGGAAGGGCGCACGCCGCTGCTGGACCCGGCCGTGACCGCGGCGGCCTTCCGCCTGCCGGACGGGATGAAGGTCCGGGACGGGCGCGGCAAGTGGCTGCTGCGGCAATGGCTGGCCCGGCACATGCCGGCGGCGCGTCCCTTCGCGCCCAAGCAGGGCTTCACCGTCCCGGTCGGCGCCTGGATCGCCGGGCAGGGCGCGCGGCTGGGTCCGCTGGTGGCCGCGCAGCCCGGCGTGGCCGAGGTCGCCGACCCTGCCCGCGTTTCCGCGCTGTTCCGCGCGGCCGGGACGCGGCGGGAAGGTTTTGCGGCTTGGACCCTGCTGTTCTACGCCCTGTGGCACCGCGCCCACATCCTGGGACTGCCGCCGGAGGGCGACGTGTTCGAGGCCCTTGCCAGTTAAGCATCATTCTGCAGCGCGTCTTACGCGCGGCAGGCAAAATGATGCGTCCATAGAGGAGCGCACCATGCCCGCCCATTACGACCTGCTGATCCGCGGCGGCACCTGCGTGCTGCCTTGGGGCGAGTTCGCCATCGACGTTGGGGTGCGCGATGGCCGGATCGCAACCCTCGGAGCCGCGGGCGCGACGGCGAATCGGGTGCTGGACGCCGCCGGGCTGCATGTGCTGCCGGGGCTGATCGACCCGCATGTCCATCTGCGCGACCCCGGCGACCCCGCCATCGAGACCATTCCGACCGGCACGGAGGCCGCGGTGCTGGGCGGCCTGGCGGCGGTGTTCGACATGCCGAACACGTCGCCCTCCATCACCGGGGCGGACCGCCTGGCCTGGAAGCAGGAGTACGTGGAGCAGCACGCCTGGTGCGACATGGGGCTTTACGTCGGGGCGGCGAAATCGAACATCCCCGAACTGGCCGAGCTGGAGCTTGGGCGCGGCGTGTGCGGCGTGAAGGTGTTCGCCGGCAGCTCCACCGGCGACCTGCTGGTGGAGGACGACGCCTCGCTGGAGGCGGTGATGCGCAGCGGGCGGCGCCGGGTGTCGTATCACAGCGAGGACGAGGCCCGGCTGCAGGCCCGCCGCGGCATGTTCAAGTCCGGCGACCCCTACGCCTGCCACATGGAATGGCGCGACGAGGAGTGCGCCTTCCTCGGCACGCGGCGCTTGATGGCGCTGGCGCGCAAGACCGGGCGGGCGGCGCACATCCTGCATGTTTCCACGGCCGAGGAACTCGACTACCTCGGCGGCTATCGCGACGTGGTGACGGTTGAATTGCTGGTGAACCACCTGACCCAGGTGGCTCCCGAGGTGTACGAGCAGCTTGGCGGCTTGGGCGTGATGAACCCGCCGATCCGCGGGCGCCGCCATTACGAGGCCGCCTGGGCGGCGGTGCGGGACGGCACGGCGGACACGGTTGGCTCCGACCACGCGCCGCACGCCCTGGCGGCGAAGCGGCGGCCCTGGCCGGAGTGCCCGGCCGGGCTGACCGGGGTGCAGACG
>CAXTUO010000459.1:1883-3925 GCA_964247175.1 uncultured Acetobacteraceae bacterium
GGCGAAGCGGCGGCCCTGGCCGGAGTGCCCGGCCGGGCTGACCGGGGTGCAGACGTTGGTGCCGGTCATGCTGGACCACGTGGCCGCGGGCCGGCTGTCGCTGGCGCGCATGGTGGACCTGATGTGCGCCGGCCCGGCCCGGGTGTACGGCGCGGTCGGCAAGGGCCGGCTTGCCGTCGGCTATGATGCGGACTTCACCTTGGTCGATCTGAAGCACGAGCGGACCATCGAGGACCGCTGGATCGTCTCGCCCTGCGGCTGGACGCCGTTCAACGGCATGAAGGTGACGGGCTGGCCGGCCGCGACCGTGGTGCGCGGCCAGGTGGTGATGCAGGACGACGAGGCGCTGGGCCGCCCCGTCGGCCGGCTCGTACAGTTTCGCGGTTAGTTACTTGAGCGTCAGGGTGATGCCGTCCGCCGAGCCTTGCAGGCGGGCGCCGCGGGTCGTCTGGTCCACCCGGATCTGGACGCCCTTGTTGTTGCGCAGCACCTGGCCGCCGATGCCGTTCACCAGCGTCGCTTCCCCGGTGGCCGCCACGTAGGTGCCGCTGAAATCCTGCAGCCGCTTCAGGTTATAAACCCGGCCGCGCCCGGTGACGCGCGAGTAGCCCACGTCGGCGACGGTGACGCCGCTGACCGAGAAATGGTGAGTCCGGCCGCCATAGCGCAGAACGCCGTCGCCCCAGGTGTAGCCCACCCCCGCCGCTGCGCCCTGTGCGGACATGAAGATGGTGCCCGACACCGGGCCGGACACAGCCGGGTCCGGGCGCTGCGCCATGGCGGGCGTGGCGGCCAAAGCCGCGGCGGCGGCGATGGCGAGAGATAAACGACGGGTGAAGTTCATAGCCTGCTCCAACAGAATTGCAGCGCGCCAACGTCAACAATCAATGATCGTTGCGCACCTTGGTTCCTTACATCCGTGCCATGGACGATGGACAGCCTTGCAGCGGCTAAAACCCGGTCGTGAGCGATTTTGGCCAGCGGGCGTGGCGATATTGTTCCTGTGCCGGCGTGGGTGGCGGGGTGTCTGCCACGGGCTGCTGCGGCATGGGAAGCGCCGCCGGGTTGATCCAGCAATCCACGGTGCCCAGGCTGCGGGTGCAGAACGGGCCGGGATCGGGCGGCGGATCAACCGGCGCGCAGTAGGTCAGCCCGCGGTCCAGCCGCACGATCGAGCAGTCCCGCCCGCTGATGGCGGAAACGCCGATGTCGGCGATGCCGCGTCCGAACACGACGACCGAGGCGACATCCGCCGCGGCCAAGGCGCCGGTCGGCTCCACCCAATGGGCACAGCCCGGGACAACGAACAGCAGGGCGAGGAGGATGGGGCGCATGGGGTCCATCTCACCACGGCGGGATGAACAAAAGGTTACGCCCGGTTTGCTCCCCCGCGCCGCCGTCGCTATGGTCCGCCCGCACAGCGCGACGCGCGCACGAAGCGCAGGAATGACAAGGGGCCGGGCGTGGCTGACATCTTCGATGAGGTGAACGACGACCTGCGGGCCGAACGGGCCAGGCGGTTCGCGCTCCGCTATGGCTGGCTGGCGGCGTTGCTGGCCGTGGCGCTCGTGGCGGGCGTCGGCGCGTGGCAGGCTTGGCGCTGGCACACGGCGCGGCAAACGAACGAAGTGGCAAGCGCCTTTCTGGGTGCCATGCGGGACGCGGCCGGCCCGGCGGTGGCGGAAGGGCAGGCCACGCCGAGCCGCACCGCCGCGATGGCCGAGTTCGACCGCCTGGCGGCCACGGCGCCCGAGGGCTATCAAAGCCTCGCCCGGCTGCGCAGCGCGGCGCTGCATGCCGGCACCGGCGACCTGCCCGGCGCGCTGGCGATGTGGGACAAGCTGTCGGCGGACACCGCGGCGGACCCGCTGCTGCGCGGGCTGGCCGACCTGCTGTGGGTGCAGCACCAGGTGGACGCCGGCGACCCGGCCGCGGTGGAAGGCCGGTTGCAGCCGCTCGTGGCTCCAGGCAACCCGTGGCGGCCGTTGGCCTTGGAGAACCAGGCGCTGCTCGCGCTCCGCACCGGGCGCACCGACGCGGCC
>CAXTUO010000460.1:0-3922 GCA_964247175.1 uncultured Acetobacteraceae bacterium
TGCCGGATGACGACCGACGAGTTGGCGGACCTGCTCATCCTGGCCCGGCGGCATGTGCCTTTCGTGCAAGCCAACCTGCTGGAAACCCAAGGCGACGACGCGGCGCTGGTGACGGCTTGGCGGGACCGGCTGCGTGCGGCCGGCGTGTGGGCGAACGATCCCGTCCCGCTCTACCCTTATCCCAGCTCGCCGGACTACCGCCGGCTGTTCGGCCTGCCCGACGAGGCGGCTTGGGAGCGGGCGCATTCCCACTACCTCGGCCAGTTCTCGTCGTTCTCCGACATCCAGGAAGGCCGGCCCGTGCCGTTGCGGGAATTGGAACAGGCGTGCCGGACGGGGTAGGGCGCCCCGCGCCCCGGCTGCTGATGACGACCGATGCGGTGGGCGGGACATGGCGCTACTCGGTCGATCTCGCGGAAGGGCTGGCGGAGCGCGGCGTCCAAACGGTGCTGGCCGTCTTGGGGCCATCCGCAAACCCGGCGCAGCGCGCCGAGGCTGAAGCCGTGCTTGGATTGCGCCTGGTGGACACCGGCCTGCCGCTGGACTGGACGGCAGCGACGCCTACCGAGCTTGCCCAGGCCAGCGAACGCCTGGCCGGGCTGGCGGCCTTGATCGGCGTGAGCAGCGTGCACCTTCATGCACCGGCGCTGGTGGGGACGGCGCGCTGGCCGGCGCCGGTCGTGGCGGTCGCGCATTCCTGCGTGGCGACATGGTGGCGCGCGGTGCGGGACGGGCCGATGCCGGATGACCTCGCCTGGCGCAGCACGGCCACCCATGCGGGCCTGCTTTCCGCCCAAGCGGTGATTGCGCCGACAGCCGCGCATGCCCAGGCGACAGTGGCCGCATATGGCCCCGTGCCGATGGAGGTCGTGCATAACGGCAGCCGTGCCCGGCTCATCCCCGTGCGGCCCCGGCGCCCCGGCGTGCTCACGGCCGGCCGCCTGTGGGACGGGGGCAAGGCGGCGGACTGGCTCGACCGCGCCGCGCCCGGACTGGACGTGCCGGTCCTGGCCGCCGGCCCGACCCGCAGCCCGGACGGGTCTGAAGTCCGGTTCGACCACTTGCGGCTGCTCGGGACGCTGGCCCCGGACCCGCTCGCCGCCGAGCGTGCCGGGGCCACGGTGTTCGCCTCGATGGCACGCTACGAGCCGTTCGGCCTTGCAGTGCTGGAAGCCGCGCAGTCCGGCATGGCGCTGGTGCTGTCGGACACGCCGGGGTTCCGCGAGTTGTGGGACGGTGCCGCGATCTTCGTGGCGGAGGAGGCCGGGCTGCTTCCGGCCTTGCGGCAGGCCTTGGCGGCGCCCGAACCCTGGGCCGCCCGGGCGCAGGAACGCGCGCGGCGCTACACCGTCGAAAAGATGGCGGCCGGCACGCTCGCGGTGCATCGCGGCGTGGCAGTGCGGGCCTGATGCGCTTCGTTTACTTCACGCACTCCCTTGCCTCCTGTTGGAACCATGGCAACGCGCACTTCCTGCGCGGCGTGCTGCGCGACCTGGTGGCGCGCGGGCACGATGTGCGGGCTTTTGAACCCGCCGACGCCTGGAGCCGCGAGAACCTGCGGGCCGATGGCGGCCCGGCAGCGGAAACGGGCTGGCAGGACGCCTACCCCGAACTTTCTACCACCGTCTATGGACCCGGCGCCGACTGGGCCGAGCTTGTGGACGGCGCCGATGTCGTGATCGTGCACGAATGGAACGAGCCTTCGCTGGTCGCCGGCATCGGCCGCCTGCGCCGCGCCGGCCACCGGTTCCGCCTCTTGTTCCACGACACCCATCATCGCGCCGTGAGCGAGCCGGACGCCATGCGCCGCTACGACCTGTCGGCCTACGACGGCGTGCTGGCCTTCGGGGAGGCGCTGACCGAAATCTACCGCATCTGGGGCTGGGGCGGTCGCGTGTTCACCTGGCATGAGGCTGCCGACACCCGCCTGTTCCGCCCGCCGGCCGCCGAGCATCCGCGCACCGGCGCGGTCTGGATCGGCAACTGGGGCGACGGCGAGCGCACGGCGGAGCTGGAAACGTTCCTGTTCGCCCCCACTGCCGCCATGGACCTGCCGCTCGACGTGTACGGTGTCCGCTACCCCGAGCCGGCCCTGGCCATGCTCGCCCGGCACGGCGCGTGCTATCAGGGCTGGCTGCCGAACGCGCAGGCGCCTGCGGTCTTCGCCCGGCACAAGATGACGGTGCATGTGCCGCGCCGCTTCTATGCCACGGTGCTGCCCGGCATCCCCACCATCCGGGTGTTTGAGGCGCTGGCCTGCGGCATCCCCCTGGTCTCCGCCCCATGGGACGACACGGAGGGGCTGTTCACGCCGGGCGAGGATTTCCTGACGGCACGGGACGGCGAGGAGATGCGGCGGCATCTGGCGGCCCTCGATGCCGACCCGGCCCATGCCGCGGCGCTGGCGGCCCGGGGCGTTGCCACCATCCGCGCCCGGCATAGCTGCGCGCATCGTGTGGACGAGTTGTTCAGCATCCTGGACCGGCTCGACGCACCCCGAACCCTGAGCGCCTGATGGACGTTGCCTTCTACGGATCGAGCCTGCTGTCGTCGTACTGGAACGGCGCCGCAACCTACTACCGCGGCCTGCTGGGCGCGCTGGCCCGGCTGGGCCATGGCATCACGTTCTACGAGCCGGACGCCTTTGACCGGCAAAACCATCGCGACATCGAGCCGCCGGACTGGGCGCGCGTCGCCGTGTACCCCGCGACGATCCCAGGCGTGCAGGCGGTGCTGGCGGAGGCTTCGCGCGCGGACATCGTCATCAAGGCCAGTGGCGTCGGCGTGTTCGACGAGGAACTGCTGGCCGGCGTTCTCCGGCACGCCCGGCCCGGCGCCGTCCGGGCGTTCATGGACGTGGACGCCCCCGCGACCCTCGCCGCGATCCGCGCCGATGCGGCCCATCCCATGCGCCGCGCGTTGCCGGACCTCGACCTCGTGCTGACATACGGGGGTGGGCCGCCGGTCGTGGACGCCTACCTGGCGCTCGGGGCGCGGCAATGCGTGCCGATCTACAATGCGCTCGATCCTGCGACCCATCATCCGGTTCCGGCGATGCCGCGATACCAAGCGGATCTGGCCTTTCTCGCCAATCGCCTGCCGGACCGGGAAGCCCGGGTGGAGGCGTTCTTCCTCCATGCCGCGGCGCGTTGTCCCGGACAGAGCTTCCTGCTGGGCGGCAACGGCTGGCACGACAAGGCGATGCCGGGCAACGTCCGCGCGGTCGGGCATGTCGGCACGGCGGAGCACAACGCCTTCAACTGCTCCGCCCTTGCGGTGCTGAACGTGGCGCGGGACAGCATGGCGGCCGTGGGCTTCTCCCCGGCCACCCGGGTGTTCGAGGCGGCGGGCGCCGGCGCGTGCCTGATCACCGACGCCTGGGAAGGCATCGAGCTGTTCCTGCAGCCCGGCGCGGAGGTGCTGGTGGCGCGGGATGGTGCCGACGTGGCGGAGCACCTGAGATCCCTGACCCCGGACCGCGCCCGCGCCATCGGCGACGCCGCCCGGGCGCGCGTGCTGGCGCAGCACACCTATCAACAGCGGGCAGTGATCCTGGACCGGCTGTTGCGCGACACCACTGCGCGCAAGCGCCCGGCGGCCTGAAAGGGCTGACACGCCGGGGCGAGGAGAGTATGCCGGGTTGATGGCCGACATCGTTCCCGACGACCCGATCCCGGCGGCGCTTCCCGACACCATTCCGACCTACAGCCACCAGCAGATCAAGCGCGTGATCATCGGCATCATGCTGTGCATCCTGCTGGCCGCGCTGGACCAGACGGTGGTGATCCCCGCGGTTCCCGCCATCGCCGCCGATCTGGGCGCGTTCGGGCACCTGTCCTGGATCGTCACCGCCTACTTGCTGACCAGCACCGCGGCGACGCCGATCTACGGCAAGCTGTCGGACATCTACGGGCGCCGCGCC
>CAXTUO010000461.1:0-3919 GCA_964247175.1 uncultured Acetobacteraceae bacterium
CCAAGGCCGCGGGCAGGCCGACCGGCACCAGCGCCGGCACGCCCGGCTGGGCGGCCCGGGGCTTCAGCTCCGCTTCCAGCGCCCGGGGCGCTTCTCCCAGCAGCAGGCCGATGGCGTTGATCGCCGCCGCTTCCTGCGTGCGGAGCGGCGGCACGGTGGCGGCGATGGTGGACTCCTGGGCGCGCGCCCGCGCCATGTCGAGCGTGGTGGCGACGCCGTTGTCGAACCGGTTGCGCACCAGGGCCGTGTTCTGCCGCGCGAGGTCCTGGTTGTGCTCGGCGATGGCCCGCTGCGCCTGGATGCCGCGCAGCTGCAGGTAGTCCTGCGCCAGGTCGGCCAGGGCGGCGAGGGCGACGCCGCGCCGGTCCTCGACCGCGGCCTGCGTGTCGGCGGTGGCGGCCTCCACCCCGCGGCGCACCCGGCCGAACAGGTCGAGGTCCCAGGAGGCGCTGAGGCCGTTCTGGAACACGTCGAACTCAAGCGGCGCGCCGGGCTTGGCGACGACGATGGCGCCCGGGTTGCCGGTTGGACTGATCCGGGTGCGCTCGTAGGAGGAGCGTTCGCTGATCTGCGGCAGCCCTTGCGACGCCACCACCGCGCGCTGCGCCCGGGATTGCAGGACGCGCTCGGCCGCCGTCTGCAGGTCGAGGTTCTGCGCCGCCACGCGCGCCACCAGCGACGACAGCTCCGGGTCGTGGAACCGGGTCCACCATTGCGGGTCCACCTCGCCGGACGTGGTGCGGCTGCGCACGTCCGTGCGCTCCGATCCCCAATCGCCCGGCGCCCCGGGGTCGGGCGGGTGGAAGTCGGGTCCCACGGTGCAGGCGGCCAGCATCAGCGCCGGGGCCCATGCCAGCCGGCCGGTCTTCATCGCGGGGCCCTCATCTCGGCGCCGTGACGCGGGCGGGCGTTTGCCGCTGGCCGCCCACCACATTGGCCAGCCCGGTGTGGATCGTGGTCTCCACGGAAAAGCCGAGGCGCAGCAGCTTCGCCTCGTTTTGTCCCGGCGACACCACGACCTTCACCGGCAGGCGCTGCACGATCTTGGTGAAGTTGCCGGTCGCGTTGTTGGGCTGGATCGCCCCGAACGCCGCCCCGGACGCCGGCGGCACGCTGTCCACCACGCCGTCGAGGTCGATGGCGTAGGCATCGACATGGATCGTCACACGCTGGCCCGGGAGCACGTGGCGGAGCGAAACCTCCCGGTAGTTCGCCACGATGAACGCCTGGTCGAGCGGCGCCACGACCATCAGGGATGCGCCCGGAGCGACGTAGTTGCCGACCTCGACGGTGCGCTGGCCGACGGTGCCGCTGACCGGCGCCAGGATGCGGGTGTAGCTGAGGTTGAGCCGCGCTTGATCGACCCGCGCCTGGTCGGCCTTCACGGCGGCTTCCGCCGCGGCGCGCTGCGCTTTGAGTACCGGGACTTGCCGGCGGGCCGCTTCTGTGGAGGCGCGGGCTTGGTCCACCGCCGACTGCGCCTGCTGCACCTGCTGGTCCGCCTGCTGGCGCTCCTGGAAGGTGCCGGCGCCGGTCGCGGCGAGGTTGCGGTAGCGTTTCTGGTTCGCCTCGGCGAAGGCGAGCTGCGCGGCGGCGGACGGGTTCTGCGTTTGCGACTGGTCCACCACGGCCGGCTGGCGCGAGATGGAGGCGTCGGCCTCCGCAAGCTGCGCCTTGTCGCGCTCCAGCGTGGCCTCCGCGGTGGCGAGCGCTGCGCGGAAGTCCCGGTCGTCGATCGTCGCGAGCAACTGCCCGGCGGACACCGGCTGGTTGTCGTCCACATCGACGGTTGCGATCTGCCCGGACACGCGCGGCGCCACCGTCGCGTAGTGCGCGGTGACGTAGGCGTCGTCGGTCCAGACATCCGGGGCCGGGGCGAAGATGATCGCGAGCACCACGGCGATGAAGCCGATGACGATGGCGCCGCCCAGCAGCCAGGGCCATAGCGGCTTCCGCTTGGCCGGCGGCTTGTCCTCGTCCCCCTGCTTGTCCTTGTCCTCGGACGGCTTGCCGGGTTCGTGCTTTGGCGGCTCGCCGCCCTTCTCCTCGTCAGCCATGCCGCGGTTCTACGGTTGCTGGGCAGCGATGCGGGGCGGATAGGTGCGGACCGGCAGCACTGCCAGCACGGCCATCAGCACGGCGGCCAGGCATGCGATGACCAGGAAGGCGTCGCTCAGCGTCAGCACGGTGGCCTGTGCCTGGACCGCGCCGCGGAACGCCGCGATGCTCCCCGCGTCGTGCCGCTGCAGCACGTTGAACGATCCTTGCCCCGATTGGTCCACGATGCGGTTGTAGTGCAGCGCCCCGCGCCAGTGCATGATGAGCTGCACCATCCATACCCCGACCGGCTCGGCCACGCCGCGCATCGTGTTGACCATGGTGGAGGCGAACGGCCCGTCCGCCGGGTCCTTGATGGTGTTGGTGGCTATCATCAGCAGCGGCATGACGATCAGCGGCGCCCCGGCCGCCTGGAACCCCTGCCAAAGCAAAAAGGTGCCGGCGTCCCAGACGGAGGTGAGGAAGGAGTTGCCGATGCAGGCCGCCGCCACGCAAGCGATCCCGGCGAACAGCACCCACCGCGCATCGACGCTTTTGAAGTCCAGCAGGACGGCGATGGCCGGCAGGAGCAGGAACTGCGGCACGGCGATCAGGACCGTGACCACGTAGGCCTGCTCCGGACGGAAGCCGGCGACCTGCTGCAGGTACTGGAGCGGGATGGTCGAGGCCGATTGGCTGAGCAGCAGGAAGGTGAACAAGGTCGTGAGGCCGAACAGGAAGTTGCGCCGCTTCAGCAAGGAGAAGCGGTAAAGCGGCAGCTCCGCCGTCAGGTCGTTCAGCACCAGCAGCGGCAACGCGACGACGGAAACCAAGGCGAGCACGCAGATGAGCTTCGAGTTGAACCAATCCAGCCGGTTCCCTTGTTCGAGCATGGTGGTGAACGCGCCGAACCCGATGACGACGAGCAGCGCTCCACGCCAATCGAACTGCCGGATGCGCTCCAGCTTCGGCGGCTGCTGCGCGACGCCGTGCCAGACCAGCAGGCCGGACAGCGCGCAGAGCGGCAGGTCCTCATAGAACACGAACTGCCATCCGACGAGTTCCGTCCACAGCGCGGCCAGGGCGGTCGAGATGTTCGGCCCGAAGGTGGCCGTCAGGCCGTAGGCCGCCAGCCCGTAGAGCCGGACCGGCGGCGGCAGCACCTGCAGCGCCACCGTCAGCAGCAAGGGAATGGTGAAGCCGGCGGACAGGCCTTGGAGGAAGCGCAGGCCGTACAACAGGCCTAGGTTCGACGTGAACGGGATGAGCACCGTGCTGGCGCAAGTGAGCGCGATCACGAACAGCAGCCAGCGGCGGATCGACACGGTGAGCGCCCAGAACGTCGCCACCGACATGCCGACCACCTGGCCCGTGGCGAACAGGCTGCTGAGCCAGGTGCCCGGGTCCTCGCTGATGCCCAGGCCGCCCCGCACGTCGATCAGCGCGGTGGAGGTCACGCCGTCGTTGAACTCGGCCGTCAAGGCGGCCAGCAGCACGCCCAGCAGTCCCAGCAAAGGTTTCAGTTCCAGGCCCTTGCCCGCTTCGCTCGCCACATCCCGCTCCGGCGCCGCAGTCCGATGTGCTGACAGCTTGGACTGTGTACATGTTATGCGTCCCACGCAACGCCAGGATTGTTCCGCGTCCGGCGGCGACTGCCGCAGGCCGGAGGGTGGCGGCCTCAAGCGCCCCGGCCCAACGTTGCCCCCCGATGAAACGAACGAACCGGCGGCGCATTAGGGTGGCATGAACGCCATCACCCCGCTCCCTTCCGCGCAGCACGTCGCCGCGGCCTTCCGGGCCGCCGTCGCGGGCTTCGACCGCGCTTACCCGGTGCTCGTGCTGAGCCACAACGACGCGGACGGCCTGTCCGCCGCCGCCCTGT
>CAXTUO010000462.1:0-3918 GCA_964247175.1 uncultured Acetobacteraceae bacterium
ATCCCCGGCACCCCGGCCTACTGGGCCGCCCAGCGCGAGGCCGTCGCCCTGGTCCACGCCTGGGAGCACACCACGCTCGGAGCGGACGACGAGCTGGACCTGCTGCGCCGCATCGCGGCCCACGGCTTCGCGTCGCGCATGATGGTCGCCCACGGCCACGACGTCGCGCGCTGGATCGCCATCCTGGAGATGATGCCCGAGCTGTTCGAGGATGAGGCCGACGAGGACGAGGAGGATGAAGACGCCGACCCGGACGGGCCGCCGCACGGCCAAGACTGGTGCCGGAGAGGCTGCCAGCCGCTCTACGGCATGGAATGCGGCATGTGCGGCTACGAGGGCCGCGGCGTGTGGATCGACCAGGTGGACACCGTCGCCGAACACTGCTGCCACTGCAACGCGCGGACCCATCAAAGCCCCGAGGGCATCTGCCAGTCCTGCGGCAAGGACGCCGAGATGCCCGACGCGCCGGCACTCCAACCGGCTTCCTGCTTCTGGGACTGCGGGCCGGTCAGCACGGACGCCCAGTGCCGCCTATGCCGCGACCTCGAACGCCACGCCCAGGGTGCCGCGCCGACCCCTGCCGCACCAGCGCACGGCACCGCGGACGGAGCACGCTGAGATGCCCAACATCGGCCGCACCACCATCGAGGCGACCGGCTCCCCGCAGAACCTCACAGCCCTGGCCGCCCACGTCCGCGGCACCGCCCGCGGCAGCTCAGCCTTCACGCTGTCGGGCCTGATGCACCCTGACCCCGCCCCGGATCACGCCGTCCGCTGGGCCGAACTCAGCGCCGCAGACGAAATGGTTCGCCTTTCCGTCGACATCACCTACGACCGGGACGCGCTCGGCGTCGCAGCGCGCATCGCAGAACGTTTCCCAATGCTCCGCGTCGCCGCCTTCTTCGTGGCCGAATGCGACGAGTCCGCCTTCGACGCCTTGCGCTTTGCCGGAGGCAGGCTGGCCTACGAGGCGCACTTCGACGACGACATCCGCTTCCCCGTGTCCGCCCGCGGGCCGGGCGGGCGCTGCGCATCCCTGGTCCGGTGCTTCCAGCGCACGCCTGCCCGCAGCGCCGCCGCGTTCGACCACTTCGACCCCGCGGTCCTCGCCCGGCTTGCGGACCGGCCTGCCGTCGCGGGCGGCTGGCGGGACGCCGACGCCGGCGACGGCGTCCCGCAGATCAGGACCTGGTGGCACCCTGGCGCCACGGACGGGACCGGCCAGGCCCTGGTCGCCCAAGACGGCGCGTTCGTCCTGCTGACCGGGATGGATCGCTACGGCGGCTATGGCGGCAAGGAGCATCTCGACGCCGAGGGCGTCGTCAGCCGCCTGCCCGAACTCGCCGCCGAGATCGAGCGGCACCTGCGCGAGCACGCCGCTGACCAGGGAGCATGCCGCCAAGCCAGGGCGCATGGCGGCGGTTTGCCAGAAGGAGACATCCCGTTCTGAGCCGACCCGCGGCCGCACCGCGCCGTTCCCGCCGCCAGTGCGGCTTGCAACCACGCCCTGCCTCCCACCATTCTTCGCCCAGGAGACATCATGACCACCACCGCCATCAACCTCCCGCTCTACCGCGTGCTGCGCGCCTTGCAGGTGTCCGAACCCGACGCCGAGGCCGCAGCCGCAGCCGCCCCGCCCGACCTCTCGCACCTCGCCACCAAGGACGAGCTACGCGCCGAAATCGCCAGCGTCCGCGCCGACTTGAAGGCCGAGATCGCCAGCGTGCGCGCCGACCTCAAAATCGAGGCCGGGCACCTGCGCACCGACATCGCCCAAACCGCCCAGCGTCAGACCACCTGGCTCATCACCGTCGTCATCGCCGCCGCCGGCATCGTCATCGCCGCACAGCGCCTCATCCCGCCAGCCCTGCCCACCGACGCCGTCCGCGCCATCGTCGAGCAGACCATGCGCAACCTCCCGCCGCAGCCCGCACCCGCACCCGCAGCCCCGCCACGCGCTAACCCTCAGCCCTGACCGGCTCAGCCGCCGGCGGCGTGACCGCGCAGCGGGGCAGCCCCGCCCGTCGTCACGCGCCCTGCGCCGCGCCGCACTCCGCCAGCCACGCCGTCGTCTCCGCCGCACCACAGGGCGTCCAGCTCTCCCCCCCACGCGCCAGGTCCACCGCACGCGTCACCCCGTGCGCCTCCTGGCACCGCCGGTAGGCCAGCACCAGCAGCGTGCCCGCTTGCAGCCGCAACACCTCCGCGCGCTTCTCCAGCGGGTCCATCCAGTGCCCACCCTCACGTCGTGCCTGCTCGACATCCCGCAGTGCCGCCATGCAATGCCCCGACGCCCATGCCGCATCCGCGCACGCACGCAACGCCGCCGCAGCCACCGGCGCCACAAGCCCGTCCAACGCCAAACGCCGCTCGCACGGGGCCAGCGGAAGAACCTGCTCCGCGATGTGCCGCGCCGTCTCCTCGTCCACACGATCCCGCAGATCCGCCGCAGGCAGGTCCAGCTCCAGGCTGTCCGCCGCAAACAGCACTTCCCGCACGTCCGGCTCCACCTCCCGCACCCGCTCCATCAGGGGAGGCGCAGCCCGCTCCGACGGGAACCGCACCACGTTCGTCTCCAGATCGATCGCATCGTCCATGCGGTCCGCTTCCTTCCTGCTCCAGGCAGCGTACCAAGCCGGAATCACAGAAGGCAACCACCAGGCCGTCGTATTTTGGTCAATGGAAGAGGATACAGCAGCCGATCCGGCAGCTTGCAACGCTGCGTTCATCCAGTCATGCGACACTCGCCCGGCGAGATGTCAGGATTTCCGTTGCCAGGCACACAACAGCAAGCAAGCCTGGGCGCGTCCCTTCGGGACCGGGTCCTATCGCCACGAGGGCGGCGACGGAGCCGCCAAGCAGCGTCTCCGCCCTTCGGGTGACAGCCCCTCGCGCAAGCAAGCAAAGCACAGCAAACAACAAGTAAAGCAAGAAAGAACAGCAAGCAAGCAAGCGGCCTCGGTCCTCTGGTGTCTGTTCCCCGGCATCGCCCCGTCGTGAAGCGAGGCCCACCAGGCAGCCGGGACCGCATCAACCCTGCGCCAAGCGGCGCACCGCGCAAGCGCGGCTCCGGCCCGCTCGGGTCGGCAAGGCTGGGCCGCGTCCGTCGCAGGCCCCAAGCGGCCCGCGCCGGCCGCAGCCCAGCCTCGCTCCCTCTCAGGCCTCCGGGGTTGATGCGCTCCCGGCTGCCTGGCCAGAGGGCCTCACGACGGGGCGATGCCGGGGAACAGACACCTCACCAGGACGGGTCCTGTCAGAAGTGCCGTGCTGCGCACGGCATTCAGCCAGCAAGCAAGAACTCGGGGGCTCCTCCAAAGATCAGACGGAAAAGAAGGGCAGCCAACAGTAATAAAAATTTTCTGGTAACAATAAAGTCAGCAGAAATCATAAGCATTACTTGTCTTTGCTGTTGCTTCGACTAGCCGGATGTGGGATAACAAATACGCGGTTGATCCCGACCGCAGCGAAGCGCCCCCGCCGATACGGGAATACCGACGGGGGCCGATCCAGAACAGAGGATGTAGCAGCATCATGAACCAGACCGACACCAACATCGGCGCTCCTTCCACCCAGGACAAGGCCGCCACCGCCATCGGAACCGCCATGGTCTCCGCCAAGGCTGCCCAGGACAAGGCCAAGGCCCCCGCCAAACCCGCACCGAAGCAGCCCGGCCAGCACCAGAAAGGGCCGGTCGTCCGCCAGGCCGCCAGCCCGGCCCCGCGCGCCGTCGTCACCATGGACACCGCCGCCCGCCTGTGCCCCAACGAAGCCGTCGCCGCCAAGATCGTCCGCATGTATGGCCTGGACGAAGTGGACTACCACGCCATCCGCGAGGCCACCGAGGAACACCTGGCCGTGAGCGCCAAGGTCCTCGCCGACAACCTCGGCGAACGCTTCGAGAAGCCGCTTGAGATGCAC
>CAXTUO010000463.1:0-3908 GCA_964247175.1 uncultured Acetobacteraceae bacterium
CTCCGCATCCGTGCAGGCCGCGCCGATCCAGAGCGCGGCGCGGCAGCCAGTCTTGCCCAGGTCGAGCGCCAGGATGGCTTCAGTCACCTGCCGCCTCGGCTTGCGCTCCTCGCAAGGCGGTGGCGGCTTCGCAGTCGCTTCTGCGGGTGCATTTTCACCATGGAGGCATATGGGCACACGGTGAAGCGGGATGGCCGCCCTTCTGAGTCGCCGATGCGACGAAAACGGGATCGGAAATGCACGTCAGAACAAGACGGCTTCACCTCAACGTGGCTCACCGGCGGCGTCGGTGCGAGTTTTTAGAGCTAGGTCCGAGCGACGCCGCGCAGGCTGGCAGCGCCCGGCCGCCACCGTAGAAATCTGCACGGCTGCTGCCGGTAGGCCTATGTGGCTGCAAAGCTCCCCGCTTAACCCCATCAGTTCTGCAAGGCTTCATGCTGCTTCTTCTGGAGCGCACGTTCGAGCAGCAGGTTAAAACTGTCAAATATCTGGTCTACATCAACTTGAAAGCACTCTCGGCCACCCTGAATGAATTTGGCTGCGAGGGCTGCATGCTCATGTACATCCGTAATGAGAGACGGATCTGGAAACAGCACCGGTGCTGATGCTTCAACAAAGGCGGGATCGTGGTAGATGTTCAGATCCGGGCGGTGAAGCAGGTTCGTACGTCCGGTGATCACCATGGTCGGCAAGTTAGCGAGCCATCGAATCTTGGCCAGCCCTGCTCCCCAGATGGCAAAGGCCGCGTCTGCATGACGGCACCAAGCCAGGCTTGTTGCGATGCTCTGGCCAGTCGTTCCGATGATGGTGACTGGCTGTCCGGCAAACCGCTCACTCAGGGCGGCAACCAACGCGCTTTCCACCTTCTCGGGCGGCTGGCTTGTCAGGTGATGGACCATGCCCGGATTGACCGGCCCCGTGGGTGCGCCTGGACGGCAGTTATACCCGTCAAAAACGATCGTCGTCCCGGGGTGATGCTCGCTCATGAAGGCAACGAATGCCTCGCAAAAGGCAGGTAGATCAACCAAGGTGCGATCCTCGACGCGAAGGCCGAAGATGACAGTTGGCGCGATGCGTCGGCTGGCCGGTCGCGTCAGCAGCGCCCCTCGCACTTGCGCCACCTCCTCGGCTTTGGCGAGGTGATCCATAACCGTTTGGCGCAGAGTCACGGATACGTAATCGCGGGTGATCCGGGTCGGCCACACGTCATGCCGGTAGGTCCAGCGGACAAACGCATCGACGGTCTCCAGCGAACGATCGACGTGCCCAAGCGTCGCCGGGAACAATTCCTCGATCGGCCCGAACAATTCGGCGCGTCCGTCAGGGGCGCCGATGATCATCGTGACGGGCAGCTGCTCGGGCGGGACCGCGCTGCAGAGCGCCTCGAAGCCGGACAGGTCATTCCAGAGATGGTGCCCGATGTGAACGCGGGAACCCGATAGGAGAACGTTGACCGGGCGGGCGTGCCCTGTGCGGCGGCGAAGCGTCATCTCATGCGTGTACTCGTTGACGTGCCGGACCAAGAGCCACCAGAACCCTCCGCCCAAGCTGTTGTGCAGCCAAACGTTGGGGTCATGGCTGCTTGGGCTGCGGTCCTCATACAAGATCAAGTTGGCCGAGGGGATCATCAGCCCGATCACCCTGGTGCAGCGATCGGATGCGACGACCACGAAGCCTAGTCCGTTGCGATCAGCGAATTGGTAAAGCTGGACGTACTCCTCCCACATGAAGATGCCTTGCAGCAGCGCGGCGCTGCCGTCCACCGGGCTCGGCCATTCCAAATGACCTTCCCGGATCGCTTGGATCGTTTGGCGGTGCAGGTCCACCGTAACAGCCCGCTCGATCGCCGCACGGCGCAGCATGATGGCTTCTCTGCCTGCGGATGCCCCGACAACCGGAAGCGCGGAAGGGACCTCTCGCAAAGCCAGTGATGTCGGTGGAGGCCTGAGCGCGCCGGCACAATGCATGGCGAGGACGCGGCGCACGTCACCGTTTAGCTGCACATACCGCTCGACCACTGGATCGACGCCGGGCTCAGCAAACGCGAGCACGGAGGCGAGATGACGTTCGATGATCGGAGCAGCCCGCAGGCAAAGCTCATCCTTTGTCGTTTGGGAAAGGCGGTTGATGTCGCCGATGACTGAAAGGTGCCGATCAAGCAGCCAAGTCGCCCGCGTGCCGGTCTCATGCCGCAGTTCGAGCAGGTAGAACGGCGCGAAATCCCGATACAGCGCGTCAGCCACCCAGCCCGGCTGGAAGTCCGTGTTCCGAAGCACCGTCCCGTCACGCAAGATCGGGATTTCCACGCCTGTCGGCAGCACCGCGGACAACAGGTCATCATCGGAGCAGACCGGCAGGACCTGTCCGGAGTCATGGGGACCGCCGCCCATAAAGGCGCTCAGGCCGTCCCCGCCGGGTCCAGCATGGGTTTCCAGGTCGGCCAGCAACTCGAGCCTGGTCGTCCGAGGTATCGCGTTCCAAGCGGCAAAAGCGATCTCATCGCGGCTGCGGATGTCCTGCAGCTTCCGTTTGGTGCCTGCGCGCAGGGTGTCGCGCACGGTCCGCGGCAGTTGCGAGACCGGCTCGTTGTAGGTCTCGCTTGCTGCATCGATGATCCAGCGTGCCGTGCGGCCGTCGCCATGCCTCAGGGAAATGATGATAACTGGTGCAAGATCGACATGGATGGCGCTGACCGACCAGCCAGGCAGCAAGGCATCAACCGGTTGTCCGGCTCGGCAAAGCGGGCGCTGTATATCGCCGAGATGGACGAGTACAGCGTGCCCGTCCTCAGATTTGAGCGAAAGGGCCGGCGCCTGCGGTGGAGCATCGATCATGGCGAGTGAAGCCTCGTGATCTCGCTTCCGGGTAAGTTTCCGCCAGGATAGGATGAGGAAGAGGGGGTATACGACCGAATAGACGGTTACTGCCCAAAACCACTCCCCTTCCAATTTGGCGAGCGCAGCAACTGACAGCACGGCCAGGGACAATAGAGCTAAGGCAAGCGATGGAAACAGCCAGCCTGGTTTGTTTAGGCCAACATAGAAAGAAAATAATACATTTCCAAGAATAGTGGACAGCAGGATGACCTGAATCGGAATCTGGTGGACTTGCATCAGGAATGTGTGCCGTTCAGACGGCTTTCCTGCAACAGCAATAATTTCGCTGCCGCTGATGTAAGGGCGGCATTGCTGCCACCTGTGCCCAAGGTAAGTAACCGGGCCGGCAGCCACTTAATAAGTCGGGCAAGACGGCTGGCCAAGGAGGATGGCGTGTCGCTCAACCAGTGGATTGCCTCGGCGGTGGCGCAGAAGGTGGGTGCCGTCGAGACCGCGGCCGAGTTCTTCCGCCGCCGTTCAGGCGACGCCCGGCCGGAGGACCTGCGCCCCGTCCTCGCTTCCGTGCCGGACGGTCCGCCCGACCCCAGCGATGAGCTGCCGCCCGGCCTGTAATCGCGCTGTCTCCTTCAAACCTCCGCCCGGCGGTGAACGGCGCCCGCCTTCATCACCATCAGGATGCTGCGCTGGTGGTCAGCCAGGATCGCCACGTCCTCCAGCGGCGCCCCTTGCACCACCAGCAGATCGGCGACTGCGCCCGGCGCGACGACGCCGAGCCTGCCCTCCATGCCGATCAAGCGCGCGGCCACCGTCGTGGCGCTGGCGAAGACCTCCGCCGATGGCAGGACGCGGGAGCGGATGGCGAACTCCTCGCTTTGCCGCACATGGGTTTCCCCCAGCAGATCCGTGCCAAAGGCGATGGTCACCCCGGCATCGCGCAGGACCGACAGGCTGCCCATCCCGGCCGCGCGCACGTCCTCGATCTTGGCGATGGACTCCGGCGGCAGGCCGAGCGACGCGCCGTCCTGCGCCAAGGCCTCGTAGGTCACGAGCGTCGGCACCGCGACCGCCCCG
>CAXTUO010000464.1:0-3905 GCA_964247175.1 uncultured Acetobacteraceae bacterium
GGCGCACGGCAACCTCGGTCGCGGTCAGCGCACGGCCGGCGCCCGCGGCGGGGCGGGCGGCGATCGGCGGACGCGGCGGGGCGCCGGGAACCACGGGCGCAATCGGCGTGGGCGCGCTCGGGACGGGAGGGGGGGCAGCGGCGCGCTTCTTGCGCACCTCAACCTGCACGACCTTGGACCGGCCATGGCTGAAGCTCTGTCGCACGGACCCGGCGTCCACGGTCCGGCCAAGCTCCAGCCGGCCCGCCGGCCGCAAAGAAAGCCGGCCCTTGGCCGTATCCTGATCGTTGGTGTCGCTCATGCCTTCGCCCGTTCAATCAATCCGTCCTGCCCGGCGATGCCGGACAAGCGGTGTGTCTCGATATTCAGCGCCTCGGCAAGCCTGCCGTGCGCTACCACCACATGCACTACATGGTCACGACTGAAAACCGCGCCCAGGGCTGCACTGGACAGCGGCGCTGCGACCGCCACGTCTTTTCCACCCAAGAAGCGCATCCGCTCGTCCCGGCTCCCATCCGCCGCCTGGACAACCAGCCCGACCCGTCCCGCCACCAGCCACTCATGCGCCTTCTGGAAGCCGCACACCGCCTGCCCCGCGCGCCGGGCCAGGCCCAAAAGCTCAGTGATCCGCCGGATCAAGCCGGATTGCACCAACTCGACCAGGTTGGCCGGCACGGTGACAGGGCCGCGCGCCGCCCGTGCAAATGCGCCGCGGGTTCGAGCAGTTTCTAACACATCCCGGCGCGCGCTCAACCAAATTCCCCGGCCGGGCAGCTTTGCAAGCAGGTCAGGGATCACCACGCGGTCGGGCGAAACGACGAACCGCACCATCCGCCCGCGGTAATCGCGTTCCCGCGTCACCGCGCAGCGGCGCAGCGGCCCGGTTTCCGGCTCATCCTCCCATGCGTCTTCTGGTGCCTCTTCTGGCGCGTTTCCTGGCTCGTCAGGCGTGGGACGCCTCCTCGCCGACCACGCCCGCGTCGGCATCCCTGCCGAGCGCGCCGGCCTCGGCGTCCTCGCCGTCGAACCAGTGGGCGCGCGCGGCCATGATGACCTCGTTGGCGGTGGCCTCGTCCATCGCGGCGGCGCCGACGATCTCCACTAGCTCGTCAGACGCAAGGTCCGCCAGGTCATCCAGCGTCTTCACGCCCTTCTCGCCCAACGCGACCAGCATGGCCGGGGTCAGCACCTCGATGGAGGCGACGTCGTCGCTCACGCCGAGCGCCACGCGCTGTTCCGTCAGCTCGTCATCGCGCCGGTTCAGAAAGGCCTGGCCGCGGCGGATCAGCTCGTCCGCCACGCTCTCGTCGAAGCCCTCGATCTCGGCCAGCTCTTCCGGCGCCACGTAGGCCAGCTCCTCGATGGTGTTGAACCCTTCCGTCACCAAGAGGCCGGCGATCACGTCGTCCACGTCCAGCGCTTCCACGAACAGGCCGGTGCGGCGGCGGTATTCCTCCTGCCGGCGCTCGCTTTCCTCGGCTTCCGTGAGGATGTCGATGTCCCAGCGGGTGAGCTGGCTGGCGAGGCGCACGTTCTGGCCGCGGCGGCCGATGGCGAGCGAAAGCTGCTCGTCCGGCACCACCACCTCGACCCGGCCGGCTTCCTCGTCCATCACCACCTTCGTCACCTCGGCCGGCGCCAGGGCGTTCACCACGAAGGTCGCGTGCTGCGAGGACCACGGGATGATGTCGATCTTCTCGCCTTGCAGCTCCTGCACCACCGCCTGCACCCGGCTGCCGCGCATGCCGACGCAGGCGCCCACGGGGTCGATGCTTTGGTCGCGGCTGATCACCGCCATCTTGGCGCGGCTGCCGGGGTCCCGGGCCACCGCCTTGATCTCGATGATCCCGTCGTAGATTTCCGGCACTTCCTGCGCGAACAGCTTGGCGAGGAACGCCGGGTGGGTGCGGGACAGGAAGATCTGCGGGCCGCGCGGCTCTTCCCGCACGTCGTAGATGTAGGCCCGCACCCGGTCGCCGTTGCGGAAGCTTTCGCGCGGGATCAACTCGTCGCGGCGCAGCAGCGCTTCCGCCCGGCCAAGCTCTACCATCATGTTGCCGTACTCGGTGCGCTTCACCACGCCGTTGATGATCTCGCCGACGCGGTCCTTGAACTCGTCATACTGCTTCTTGCGCTCGTACTCGCGCACGCGCTGCACGATCACCTGCTTGGCGGTCTGCGCGGCGATGCGGCCGAAGTCGATGGGCGGCAGCGGGTCGATCAGGTGCTGGCCGAGCTGGATGTCGGGCTGGAACTTGCGGGCGATGTGGATCGGGATCTGGGTTTCCTCGTTCTCCACCGTCTCCACCGCCTCGGTCCAGCGCGACAGGCGCACGTCGCCGGTCTTCTTGTCGATGGTCGCGCGGATGTCCTTCTCATGCCCGTACTTGGCGCGGCCGGCCTTTTGGATGGCCTGCTCCATGGCTTCGAGAACCTCGTCCCGGTCGATCATCTTTTCCCGCGCCACCGCGTCGGCCACCAGCAGGAGTTCAGGGCGGGAGACGGAGGTATCCATGGGTGCTCTCCTAGTTCGCCAGTTGCGGGCCGGCCATGTCGGGCCGGGTTGAGTCGTCGTCCATATCGGGATCGGGCCGCGCCGGGGCAGTGGCCGCGATCAGCGCGTCAGTCAGCAGCAGCTTGGCCCGCCGCATGTCGGAGAACGGCAGCGCCACGTCGGTCCCGTCATCCTGGCGCAGCCGGGCACAGATTTCATCTGCCCCCAGCACGGTGCCGGTGAAACGGCGGCGCCCGTCCTGCGGCATCAGCATCTCAACCCGCGCCTGGTGCCCGGCGAACCGGACCCAATCCTTCACCCGGGTCAGCGGCCGGTCGATTCCTGCCGAGCTGACCTCCAGCGTCCAGGCGCCGGGGAGGGGGTCCTCCACGTCCAGCACGGCACTGATGGCGCGGGTGATGCGCTCGCAGTCCTCGACGCTGATCTGCGAGCCGTCTGCCCGGTCCGCCATCACCTGAACAGTCGGGCGCTCCCGGCCGAGCACGAGGACCCGCACCAGCTCGTAGCCGAGATGGGACAGTTGCGGCGTGATGGTGCCGGCGATCTTGGCTTCCAGCCCGGAATGGTTCGGCTCGTCGCCGGCGGCGGGGCGCGTCATGGAGGGGTCCAGAAACAAAAAAGGCGGCCCGTTAAGGCCACCCCCGAAGTCCACGGAAGGTTTCTTCTTGTAGGCTCAACAGATAGGCCAGTCCCATGCTTCACGCAAGTGGCATCAAGCCGGCGCGGCGGCGGCACTGCGGACGAACGACCAATACAGCGGCGCCCGTCCGGCCCGCAGCGCCTTTGCCTCGTAGCGCGTGGGCGGCCAGCCGTCCGGGCGCGTGGCGGCCGGGGCGGCAGCCTCGAACCAGCCTTGCGCCGCCATGACCTCGCCGACCCAGGCCTGGTAGGTCGGATCGTCGGACGCCACGCGCCAAACGCCGCCCGGCGCCAGCACACGCGCCAGCAGCGCCACCTGCGCCGGGTGGACGAAGCGGCGCTTGACGTGCCGCGCCTTGGGCCAGGGGTCCGGAAACATCAGGAAAGCGCGGCTCAAGCAGGCGTCCGGCAGCGCCCGCAGCAGCAGGCGCGCGTCCCCGTCCCAGACGCGGAGGTTGCCGGGCAACGGCGCCACGGCCTCCCCGCCTTCCGGCACCAATCGGGACAGCAGTGAGCACAGGCCGTTCTCGAACACCTCGCAGGCGATCAGGCCGGCGTGCGGGTGGGCGTCGGCCAAGGCCTGCGCGTGCTCCCCGCCGCCGAAGCCGATCTCCAGCCACAACGCATCCAGCCGGGGCGCGAAGGCGCCGAGCGGGTCCGCCGCCTGCGCGCCGGGGAAGCGCAGGCGGGGCAGCGTCACGTCGAGCAGCCGTTGCTGCCGGGGCCGCAGCGGGTGGCTGCGGCTCCGCCC
>CAXTUO010000465.1:0-3869 GCA_964247175.1 uncultured Acetobacteraceae bacterium
TCGAGGCGCAGGTCAACCAGGACCCTTGCGCGGTTGCCGATCGCCTCTGGGTCAAAGACCACCTCGATCCCGAGGAGGAGAAACTACGGTTTCTCAAGCTAGACGCGGTTTAGTACTGCGTTCGCGAATTAACGACTCGATCAGGCAGCCTGGGCTTGGCGGTCCGAAGTGATGCCGTATCGCCAGTGCGGGAGCAGCGGTACGGCATTGCACATCTCGATATAGCGACGGATCCGGTCGGCCAGTTCCGCCTTGCTGGCGACGCGAATGCGCCGCAGAACGGATCGGGCCAGTTTTGAGAAAAAGCCTCTCGCAGCTTGCAGTGATCGCCGCCTTCTCGGCCGGCGGCGGCTTGGTGCCGGCCCGGCCGCCGACATACATCCACGTGCCGCTCGCCACCGCTGCTCCGCCAGTTGCCCCGCTTCTTCTAGCCGACCCTTCAGGCCGCTGTCAGCCGCTGCGGGAGAGACCAGTTCTGATCACCAATTCGGAATCGCAGTACTAGGGCGGCATGGCCGCTGTCGATGACCGCGATGACACGCCCGCCCGGCAGCCAGCAAGCGGCCTGAAGCAGGCCCTGCTTGGCCCAGTCCCGTTCGGGCAAAAACCTGGACCAGGGCCCATATGAACGCAACCTTCCCGGCCCCACCATGTAGCTAAAGCAGGGCGTTCTGCTGGCTGGGTCGGCCCTTTTGTCCGGCGGCCTCGGGCTGTATCCGCGTAGGAGACCGTTATGGGCCGACATCATTCCCCTCCCGCCACCGGTAGCGCCCCGGACAAGCAAAGGCTGGATGCTTCGGCCGAGACATCCCAAGGAACACAGATCGAGTCGTGCCGCCGTGGATGGCGCACCCGGCTGAAAGAACTGGCAAAGCAGGCCGGCGCGCTGCCTGCACGCCCGGACGACTTGGATGTGGCGGTCGCCGGCATGGGCGATCCCGGGGCAGGAGATGCGGACCTGCTGGAAGCCTTGCGCGAGGTGGTGATAGCCCGGCTCAGCGGCTATGGCGCACCTGATGCGGCGCTCGCCGCTGCCCAGGAGGACCTGCCCAAGGGGCCATCCGGCGGCCCTACGTTGGAAATGGTGAGGAACGGCGCGATGCTGGTGGCTGAGACCTTTGCCCTGCCCGGCCCGAAGGCCATTGCGTTTGCCGACCGGGCAGTTGAAGCCGAGCGGCTGCGCCGAGGCGAGCGGCGGACGGCGGGCCGACTGGCCCGCGGGATCCGGGTCGAGGAGGAGCGCCGGCTGAGAGCCTGGGAGGCTTCGCTGGTCGGAACTGATGCCTTGCCAGGTTTGCTCGGCTGCAGCTGGGGGGAGGCCGAGCGTTGGGTCCGCGCAGGCCGGGTTCCGGTCGCCCGCCAGGTGACGGTGCGGCGAGGCAGCCGGACGCTGCGGGAAGCGGAGTTCGACCCGGCCGTGTTGGACGCGCTGCGGGCGACAGTGCCGGCCTGGCGGGAAGCCGAAGAGGCGGGCGCCCGTTCAGCAGCACAGGGCGAGTCCCGGGTCGAGGGACGGCTGAGCAATGCCGCAATCGCCCGCGTTGCAGGGCTTGACTGCTATGTCACTCACTTCGCCACCGCTCGGGCGATTGACCGCCGGATCATCGCATGCTTGGGGCCGACCAACTCCGGCAAGACGCATTTCGGCCTGACGCGGCTGGCGGCAGCGGAGAGCGGGGTGGTGCTCGGGCCGCTGCGGCTGCTGGCCCACGAGTATCGGGACGCGCTAGAGGCGCGCGGCGTGCCCACCGCTCTTGCGACCGGGGAGGAGCGCATCCCGGTCCCCGGCAGCCGCCACACGGCAGCAACCGTGGAAATGTGCCCGTTCCGCAACCCGGTTGACGTTGCGGTCATCGACGAGGCGCAGATGCTGGCCGACCCTGAACGCGGCCCTGCCTGGACTGCGGCCATCGTCGGCGTGCCGGCGCGGACAGTCATCGTGCTCGGCGCCCCCGATGCGGCGCCGATGATCCGGCGCATCGCCCAGCTTTGTGGCGATCCGCTTGAGGAGATGCGGCTTGAGCGCATGGGGCCGCTGGTCGCGGCGCAGGAGCCTGTGCCGCTCGGCGGCATCGGCCGTGGCGACGCGGTCATCGCCTTTTCGCGCCGCGAAGTGTTTGCGCTCCGGGCTGAGCTGATCCGCCGCGGGCGGAGCGTCGCGGTGGTGTACGGCGCGCTTGGCCCTGCGGTGCGGCGCGCTGAGGCAAGGCGGTTCCGCGAGGGCGAGGCGGAGGTGCTGGTGGCGACCGACGCGATCGGCATGGGCCTCAACATCGGCCCGCTGCGCCGGGTGGTGTTTTCGTTGCTGAGCAAATGGGATGGGCAGCAGGAGCGGCCACTTTCGGTGCAGGAGATCAAGCAGATCGGCGGTCGCGCCGGACGTTTCGGGGGAGCGCATGCGGCGGGAGTCGTCGCGGTCCTTACCGGCGGCGGCGACCCTGACGAAATTGCCCGTGCCCTGGCCGCTGCCCCGGTGCCGCCGCTGGATCTGCGCCCGCCCGTTGCGCCGGATGCCGACATTATTGCTGCAGTGGCAGCCGAGATTGGCACGGACAGCCTGTTCGGAACGCTGAGGCGCATCGAGCGGTCCGTGTTGCGGCGCGACGATCCGAACTACCGCCTGGGCGACCTTTCGACGCAAATCGCGATCGCTGCGGCCGTGGACGGCGCACGCGAGCTGCCGCTTCTTGCCCGCTGGACCTACGCGCTGTGTCCGGTGGATGCGCGCGACGACGGCATCGCCCGGCTGGCGGATTGGGCGGTGGAGCATGTGCTGGGCCTGGACGTGACACCGCCGCGGGCGGGACGCTTGCCCCCGGCCGACCGTGCCAGCCAAGACACGCTGCAAATGGCGGAGCGGGTTCACCGCCGTCTGGTGGCATGGCGGTGGATGGCTCTGCGCTTTCCCAACATCTACCACGACTTGGAAGGGGCACTGGCGGAAAGCCGACGGCTGAATGGATGGATTGAGGCGGTGCTGGCCGCGGCTCCTTCGGGCCGGATCCGCGCGGTGTCTGGAGGTGCCGATGCGGCAGTCCGGGCGCAAGAAAGGCGAGGCGAGAGTCCATGGGGAAAGGCGCCGGCGCGCAAGAGGCCAGGATGGCGCGCGGGACCGGCCCGGAGGATGTGACCACGAGGGCTGAGCAGGTTTTGCAATCGGAGGCCGGGTGCGCCAAGAAGGCGGTCTGCCGTCGGGTCGTGTTTTCCTTGATCGGACAGCGTCGAGAAGGGTCCCGAAACATGAACCCTTGTTCAGCGTGGCAAGCGTCTCGCCGGTGGAGAATAGCTTGCCTCAGGGGTTTGACTTGGAGAATGAGGGGTGTCAGTTAGGCGTCTTGCCGCAGCGCAGTTTCCGTCACGAGAAATTTTGCGGAAGCGCTTGAAACTCACCCGTCCGGGCATTAAGTCAGGCTCATCGCAGCAGGATGGTTGCCTTCCCCGGCCTGCCAACGCTTCCAAGCGTGGCAGGGCGTAGTTGGGGTTGGCAGCTACCCTTGCTTTTGTTGTGCTCTTTTTTGCCTTTAGGCATCCGCTTTTTTGCTTAGCGGCGATGCAGGGCAACCATGCCGTACTGTTTGATGGGTGGCTACGTTGTAGCCCACCAGCCCAATGCGGCGTGATCTTTGACAATTCCATCTGAGACAATGAAATGGATATGTTGGCGGCGTCCTCTTTGCTGCTGAGCCATGGCTTTGCTCATGGTTTGGGGTGGACTGGATGTTGTCGATGTTGGACATGCTGGTTGCGCATGGCGCTTTGGATTTGTTGTTTGTTTGGGCTGTTGCGTAGTGCTTCCTAAAAAGTGGGACGCGATGGCTTGGGATGAACCTGAGAGTTTGATCCTGGCTCAGAGCGAACGCTGGCGGCAT
>CAXTUO010000466.1:0-3868 GCA_964247175.1 uncultured Acetobacteraceae bacterium
GCCAGGACATCTACGCCGTGGGCGCGGAGAAGGACCACATCGTGCCGTGGAAAGCAGCCTGGCGCATCACCCGGCTCGCGGGCGGCACGGTGCGCTACATCGTAGCGTCGAGCGGGCACATCGCCGGGATCATCAACCCGCCCGGCGGCAAGGGGACCTACTGGACCAACGAGGCCGCCGCTGACACGGCCGAGCAGTGGCGCGCGGCGGCGCAGGCCAGCAACGGAAGCTGGTGGACCGATTGGTTCGCCTGGCTTGCAGCGCGCTCCGACAAGAAGGCTGCGCCGCCCGCGATGGGGGGCGGCCGCTATCCGCCTTTGCAGGATGCGCCCGGGAGTTACGTGCTGGAGAAGTAGCGCGGGCCGCCCTACCCCGCTGCCGCCTTCCCCGCCATCAGGGCGCGGCGTTCCTCGGCCAGGGCGTCGCGTTCCTTGAGCAAGGCAGCATGCGCCAGGCGCGCCGACTCGATCTGTGCCGCATGCTGCGCCGCCGCCTCAACCAGTTGGTCCCGCTCCCGCCGCAGCTCGCGGCATTGCTCTTCCAGGTCGTCCATCTCCGCCGAGGCGGCGCGCAGCTTGAGCTGCATCGAGTTCTGGTCGCCGCGCAGGCCGTCGCGCTCGTCCCGGAGACGCCGGACCGCTGGGACGATGCGCTGCAACAGGCGGAGTAGCGGGGTCAACGGGTCGTCCCTCCTTGCACGCGGCGGCCGTGGCCTCGACGGCCTCCATCGGGCGGCCGGGAGAACAGGGATGGCGTTATACGCCCACCAGCCTGCGAGGGCTACGACCGTTGCAGGACCGAATGCAAGGCCCTTTCGCGCCCACGCGCCGCCGGGCATCCACGGCCGGCGTTACGGCATCTCCGCCGGCGGCACTGCGGAACCCGACGCGTTCCCGCCCTTTGCCGCCGCCAGGAGCAGCGTCGAATGCTGCTGCTGCGAATCGAGCATCGTCTTGGCTGCGGCGTAGGTGTTGGCCACGGTCAGCGGACGGCCGTCCTGCGCCAGCAGGCCGGCGTTGCGCATCACCTTCAGGCTCGCCACCTTCAGGCTGGACTCGTTGGGATGCTTGGCCAGCGCCTCCAGGAAGCGCATGGCGCCGGCCGGGCCGAGGACGTGCATCAGGTAAAGATCGGCCGATGTCACCCGGCGCCCGAGCTGCGCTTCCATCACGACGCGCTCCCGCTTCATGCTGTCCGCCGCCAGCTTGGCCGACAGGATGGGGTTGCTGCGCAGGTCCAGGATGGCGGATTTCACCTGTTCGGGCACCACGAGGTCGCCGGACTGGGTGGTGTGGATGGCCGCCGCGTAAGCCGCCGCGTCGTGCTCCGAGCCGTAGTCCCGGACCGCCCGCAGCCAGGTCCCCGAGGTGAACTGCAGCAGGCCCCGCGCCGAGGACTGGCTGTTAAGCGCGTTCGGGTCGAACCGGCTTTCGCGCCAGGCGATCGCCGTGAGCAGGTGCGGATCGACGCCGGCCTCCTGGGAAGCCGTTTGGATGGCGTCCTGTACGGCGGGCGGCATGGCCGGGTTGTCCCAGGTCGTGTTGGCCAGGGGCACGACGCCATGATGCACCGCGCTGGCGCTGCGTGCGGCGCCTCCGGGGTTGGCGGCATGGTTCGGCCCGGCGGAGCGGCCTGGGTGCGCAGGACGGCTGACGCCCGCCATGCGCGTTTCCCTGAAGCGGCGGGCCTCGGCATGTGCCGTGTGCGGGCTGGGCGTCCGGCTGCTGCGCCCCAGCTTGACGCCACGGACGGCCGCCGGGGTGGCACCGCCATGTCCGCCGTGCGCGGGATGGCGAGGCGCTGCGGCCGCGGCATAGGGGATGCCGGCCGTGCCGATGGCGGCGTACACGCCCAGCATCAACGAAAGGCGGCCAAGCCGGGTGCGGAGGCTGATGGCTGAACGCGGCAGCTTGTGGCGGGCCTCGTCGCTCCCGGGGCATCCGGCGGCAACCTGGCCGGCCGCCTCCGCAGTGTAATGGCGCATTGCTTTCTCGCTTCTCAACTAATAAGCGTACTCTGTTGCACTATCGGCATGGCGACGCTCGCAGTCAGGCGGTGGAACGCGAGGCCGAATGGCCCCGCGCCAAACAAATCGTTCTTGCAATATTCCGTTGGTTTGAACGCATGGATCTCAGCATAAGATATGCGAGGAATTTGGTGTGGCTACCTCCACGACGCCGCTGGAAGTTCTTTGGTTGCACTGACAATCTTGTGAACACACCGCGTTTGCTCGACAAAACCCCGAAAAAACGCTTGACAGCTATGCGAATGGAGTTTGGCCGCCGACACCGCCTCATTCGCAATGCGAGAATATCTTTCGCTATTTTATCGTATCTGGTTGTATTGCTTGGCCCACGATGGGCGCGCGTCAGAGCGCGCCTTGGCGCCCGGCGTCGGATCAGCGTGTTTCGGGCATGATGTCCGCGTGGTCGTGACGTTGCGTCGCCGGTAATGGTAAGGTGCCCGCGATGACGGAAAGGGGCGCAGCCATGCACGATGTTGCCCGCGGATGCGGTTCCGTCCTGCCTGGGCGTCCATGACCGGGCTGCGCCCGCCGCGGCGGCCTCCAAGCTACGCCAAGCCGGTGGCCCTCGTGCTGCAGGGCGGCGGCGCGCTCGGCAGCTACCAGGGCGGGGTGTACGAGGCGCTGGCCGGGTCGGAGTACCTGCCGGACTGGGTGGCGGGCATCTCAATCGGCGCGATCAACGCCGCCCTGATCGCCGGGAACGCGCCGGAGCACCGTGTGGCCCGGCTGCGCCAGTTCTGGGAAGAGGTCACCCCGCCCTTCTGGCCCGGCTTGCCGTCGCTCGACCTGGGGGACGCCGGGCGTCAGGCCGGGGCGCTGCGGGCGTTGCTGTTTGGCACCCCGGGCTTCTTCCATCCGCAAGCCGCCGCCTGGCTCCGCATCCCGCCGCCGAGCAGCGTGTATGACACCGGCCCGCTCCGCTCCACGTTGGAGCGGCTGGTCGATTTCGACCGGATCAATGCACGCGCGGTCCGGTTCAGCGTCGGCGCGGTGAACGTCCGCACCGGCAACTTCGCTTATTTCGACAATGCCGAAATCCCGATCCGCGCCGAGCACGTCATGGCGAGCGGCGCGCTGCCGATCAGCTTTCCCCCGGTCGAGATCGACGGCGAGTTCTACTGGGATGGCGGGCTGGTCTCCAACACGCCGCTGCAATACGTGCTGGACAGCACGCCGCGCGTGAGCCGGCTCAGCTTCCAGGTTGACCTGTTTCCCGCCCGCGGCTCCGTGCCGGCCACGATCCAGGAAGCGCAGGAGCGGGAAAAGGATATCCGCTATTCCAGCCGCACCCGCGCCGCCACCGACGGCTTCGCGACGCGGCACGACCTTTGCTACCTGATCGACCAGCTCTGGGAAAAGCTGCCGCCGGACCTGCGTGCGCTGGACGAAGCGCAGGCGCTGCACGGCTACGGCTGCAGGACCAGCATGGACATCGTCGAGCTGATCTACCGCACGGACGTGGCGCAGGGCCAATCGAAGGACTACGAGTTCAGCCGGGCGACGATGGAAGCCCGCTGGGCGCAGGGCCGGGCGGACGCGCTCGCCACGCTGCGCGCCGCGCCATGGCTGGCGCCGGCGCTGTCCGAGGTGGGCGTGCGGACCTTCGACGTGCTGCGGCCGAGCGAGCTGCCGGCCGTTTCTCAACCTTGAAGGTGGTGCGGGCGGTCGGAATCGAACCGACACTCCTTGCGGAACCGGATTTTGAGTCCGGCGCGTCTACCAGTTCCACCACGCCCGCAGCGCCCTATCCATGCCAGAGCCGGACCGATGCGGCAAGCCGCATGCCGCGAATTGCCGCTTGCATCGTGCACGCAGCGGCGTTATAGGGGCGTCCCGCGTCAT
>CAXTUO010000467.1:0-3052 GCA_964247175.1 uncultured Acetobacteraceae bacterium
GGTGGCGCGGGCGCAGGAACCGGCGGTGCTGGCGTGGCAGCGGGCGCCGGTGCGGGGGCGCGCTGACCCGGGGTCGGCGCGGACTCGAACTGCACGGTCACGGCCGTTTGCTCGGCGTCCGGCTCCGGCGGCAGGCGGGGCCGCAAGGTCACGATGACCGCGAACAGCACCGCGGCGTGCAGCAGGAAGGAGAGCGCGCCGCCGCGGCGCAGGGTCGGGGTCATGGCGGCGATGAACGGTTTCCGCGGCCCGGGTCCTAGCCGCGGCCCTGGCGGCGAGGGGCTGCGGCGGCGGGCGGTTGGGCGGTCGAGGGCTGGACGGCGCCGGGCGTGGCAATGGCCGGACCGCCGGTCTGCTCCGCCAGCAGCGCCACTTTGGTGAAGCCGCCCTGCGTGATGGTCGCCATCACCTCCAGCACGCGGCCGTAGTTGATGCCCTTGTCGCCCCGCACGAAGATGCGGCGGTCCGTCTTGTTGTCGGACACCGCTTGCAGCTTGCTGACCAGTTCCGGCAAGCTCGCCTCCGCGTCCTGCAAGAAGATCTTGCCCTCCGCGTTCACCGACACGGTCAGCGGGTCGGCGTCCTGGTTCAGCGGCGCGGCGCTGGTCTTGGGCAGGTCCACCGGCACGCCGGAGGTCATCAGGGGCGCGGCCACCATGAACACGATCAGCAGCACCAGCATCACGTCCACGAGCGGCGTCACGTTGATCTCGGCGAGCGGCCGGTAGCGGCCCCTGCCCCGCCTGGTGATCGGCCCGGCCATGCTCAGGCCCTTTCCTCGGATTGGCGGGACAGGATGGCGGCGAACTCCGACCCGAAGCCCTCCATGCGGGCGGCGAAGCGGGACAGGTCGTTGCTGAGCTTGTTGTAGGCCAGCACCGCCGGGATCGCCGCCACCAGGCCGATAGCGGTGGCGAACAGCGCCTCCGCAATGCCGGGCGCCACGACGGACAGGTTGGTGTTGCGGCTGGACGCGATGGCCGAGAAGCTGCGCATGATGCCCCACACCGTGCCGAACAGGCCGATGAACGGCGCGGTGGAGCCGACGGAGGCCAGGAACACCATCCAACGCTCCATGCGGTCCATCTCGCGCTGGATGGTGACAGCGACCGTGCGGTCCACGCGGTCCCGCACGCTGCCCCGGCTCATGTCGGCGCCGGCGACCCGGGCGCTGCGCCGCCATTCGCCCATCGCGGCGCCGAACACCGCGGCGAGGGGATGGGTGGGCTTGGCGCCCTCCCCCTCGTACATGTCGTCCAGGCTGCCGCCGGACCAGAACCGGTCCTCGAACCCGTCGGCGGCCCGGTTGGCCCGGCGTAGCGTCATGACCTTCTCGAACACGATGGCCCACACCCACACGCTGGCGAGCAACAGCAGGACCAGCACGGTTTTGACCACCAGGTCCGCTTGCAGGAACAGCCCGACAATCGACATATCGCCTGTCACCAGGCCTGCCGCATCCACCGCACGATCCAACTCAGACTCCTCCCGCTTTGCCGGCCAAGGCCTGGCGCCAACGGTCCGGAATCCGCGCCGGCCGCCCGTCCGCCTGCCGCACGCAGGCGAGCTTGATGTCCAAGGCGGCCACGGCTTGCCCGGCGACCTCGAACCGTTGCTGCATGTTTACGGACGCGCTCCCCATCGCCCATGGGCCTGTCACCACGAGGAGTTCGTCATCGAGCCGTGCCGGACGCAGATAGACGATTTCCGCGCGCCGCACCACGAAAGATAGCCCGTGCCCGGCGGCCAACTCCGCATGCGGCACGCCGGCTTCCCGCAGCGCCTCCGTCCGGGCGCGCTCGGCGAACGCCAGGTAGCGCGCGTGATAGACGATGCCGCCGGCGTCGGTGTCCTCGTAATAAACCCGCAAGCACAGGCGGAACGTGGTCACTCCGGAGAGGCCGGGTCAGCGGCGTGGTCGCGCAGCAGGTCGAACTGCGGCTGGTTGCTCGGGGGGGCCAGGCCCAAATGGCGCCATCCCGCCTCCCCCAGCATCCGCCCACGGCTGGTGCGGAGGATCATGCCTTCCTGGATCAGATAGGGTTCGATCACGTCTTCCAGCGTGTCGCGCGCTTCGGCCAAGGCGGCGGCCAGGGTCTCGACTCCGACCGGGCCGCCCGCGTGGTGCTCGGCGATGCGGCGCAGGTAGCGGCGGTCCATGGCATCAAGGCCCAGGCGGTCCACCTCCAGCCGGGTCAGCGCCGCGTCGGCCATCGCGCGGTCCACCGGGTTCTGCCCCGCGACGGTCGCGAAGTCGCGCACCCGGCGCAGCAGGCGCCCGGCGATGCGCGGCGTGCCGCGGGACCGGCGCGCGATCTCCGCCGCGCCCTCGGCCGTCAGGTTGAAGCCGAGCTTCTCCGCGCCGCGCGCCACGATCAGTTCGAGCTCGGCAAACGTGTAGAAGATCAACCGCAGCGGGATGCCGAAGCGGTCGCGCAGCGGCGTCGCCAGCAGCCCGGCGCGCGTGGTGGCGCCCACCAGGGTGAACGGCGACAGGTCGATCCGCACGCTGCGCGCCGCCGGGCCTTCGCCGATGATGAGGTCGAGCTGGAAGTCCTCCATCGCGGGGTACAGCACCTCCTCGATGGCGGGCTGCAGCCGGTGGATCTCGTCGATGAACAGCACGTCGCGCGGCTGCAGGTTGGTGAGGATGGCGGCCAGGTCGCCGGCCCGCTGGATCACTGGGCCGGAGGTCGCGCGGAACCCCACGCCCAGCTCCCGCGCCACGATCTGCGCCAGCGTCGTCTTGCCGAGGCCCGGCGGCCCGTGCAGCAGCACGTGGTCCAGCGCCTCGCCGCGCCCGCGGGCGGCCTGGATGAAGATGCGGAGGTTCTCCCGGCTCGCCTTTTGGCCGATGAACTCGGCCAGGGTCTGCGGGCGAAGGCTGGCCTCGCCGGCGTCCTCGTCTATGCGGGACGGTGTGATGTCGCGGTTGTCGCTCATGAAAATGCCAGTGTGGGGCGGAGCGCAGCGCCCTCCGCCGAAAGGGCGCGGCCCTTAAATACGTTGGAGAGTGCTGCGCTCCGCCCTGCGACGCCGCACTCCGCCATCG
>CAXTUO010000467.1:3062-3642 GCA_964247175.1 uncultured Acetobacteraceae bacterium
GGACCGAACATATGGGGAGGCGAATCCGGGAACGCCACGCCGGACGCGGCCCGGGACGGCGCTTGGCCGCGGGCACGGACCTTCTTGCAGCACCCGTCACTTGATCGCCAACTCTTGCAGGCTTTCGCGTATCACCTGGCCCACCGGGGCGTCCTCCCCCAAGCGGTCCAGCACGCGCACCACCACGGGATACGCCTCCGCCCGGCGGTAGCCCAGGTTGGCCAGGGCCGAGATCGCGTCCGACTCCGGCCCGGCGGGCTGCGGCGCGATGGACAAGCTGGCGCCGGTCGGCATCGTCCCGGCCTTGTCCCGCAGCTCGGACAGCAGCCGGATGGCCAGCTTGGCGCCGACGCCGGGCGCGCGGGTCAGGCTCGCCTTGTCCCCGGCGGCGATGGCGTTGATGATGTCGGTGGGCGACAGGGCGGACAGGATGTTGAGGGCCACCTTGGCCCCCACGCCCTGCACCGTCAGCAGCAGCCGGAACCATTCGCGCTCGGCTTGGTCGCTGAAGCCGTAAAGGGTGATGGCGTCCTCGCGCACCTGCGTCTCGATCAGCACGCGCTGGGCGCCGGACGCCGCG
>CAXTUO010000467.1:3652-3867 GCA_964247175.1 uncultured Acetobacteraceae bacterium
GGCTGAGAGCGTGCGGGTGCTGGCCTGCACCAGGTAGCCGACGCCGTTCACGTCCACGATGCAGCGGTCGGCTTCCACCGCCTCCACCCGGCCCAGCAGCAGCGCGATCATGCCGCTGCCCTCATGCCCCAGCCTTCGATGCCCCGGCCTTCATGCCATGATGGTCCCGGACATGACCCGCAACCGGCTGGCGCGGTGGTGGGCGTGGCAGAGGG
>CAXTUO010000468.1:0-3842 GCA_964247175.1 uncultured Acetobacteraceae bacterium
TCTGTGCAGAGGACCCGCCACGGCTGCCGAGTCGTTTCCGGCGCGTCCTGGCGCACGACCTCCACGGCGAGCGTCGCGACCTGGCCCGGCTGCGCCGTGCGGATCGTCGGCCGGGCGCGGCGGTCCATGTAAGACTCGGGCATGTGGAACAGCAGGTCCAGCACCCGGGGGCCGCCCGCCACGCGCTCGATCAGCTTGGCCAAGGCCGGGCCGACGCCACGCAACGCGGTGACGGGCGCTAACAGCGGGAGAAGCGGGTCATCCGCGATTTGACGGGCGGGGTGGGTTGGCGACACGGGCGGGCTGACTTTATGGAGGTCGCTGCTATATGACAGCCCACCGCCAGGGACCCAAGAGTGCAGCAGTTCGACACCGACCCGTCCCCCAACCTTCTTGAGCATCGGCGCCGCCGGATCCTGTTCCGCGCCACGCACCGCGGC
Source organism: uncultured Acetobacteraceae bacterium (assembly GCA_964247175.1). Taxonomy (GTDB): domain Bacteria; phylum Pseudomonadota; class Alphaproteobacteria; order Acetobacterales; family Acetobacteraceae; genus CAHJXG01. Next base: position 441 of record CAXTUO010000468.1, read on the forward strand.
ACCTACGAGAACGACATCCTGATCGGCGGCTACGTCCGCGCCCGGATCGCCGGGTTCACCGACGCCGACCTCGATGCGCTGGAGGAAGTAATGGAACTGCCCGACGCGATGCTGGCGGATTGGCTGACCGGGCGGCAGCCGATCCCGTCCGACTGCGACACCCCCATGCTGCGCGCGATCCGCCGGGCGGCCGAGGACGGCGAGGGCCAGCCCCGATGACCGCAACCATCCACGGCGCGCCCGAAGGCTTCGACGCCCTGCTGCTTGCCCGGCGCCGGGCGGAGCATAAGGGATCGGTCCTGCACGTGGCCCGTGACGACAGCCGCATGGCCCGCCTGTTTGAGGCGCTGGCGTTCTTCGCGCCGGACATCGAGGTGCTGCGCTTCCCCGCCTGGGACTGCCTGCCGTATGACCGCGTGTCGCCCAACCCCGAGATCGTATCCGAACGCATCGCCACCCTGGCCCGGCTGCTGGAACCGGCAACCAAGCCGCGCCTCGTGCTCACCACCATCAACGCCCTGGTGCAGCGCGTGCCGCCCCGCCCGGCGTTCAAGGGCGTCAGCCTTTCGCTGCGCGCCGGCGGCACCGTGGACCCCGATGCGGTGATCCGGTTCCTGGAGGCCAACGGCTACGGCCGCGCCGGCACGGTCATGGAGCCGGGCGAGTACGCCACCCGCGGCGGCATCATCGACATCTACCCGGCCGGCGAGCCCGACCCGGTGCGGATCGACCTGTTCGGCGACACGGTGGAAAGCCTGCGGCGCTTCGACCCCTCGACCCAGCGCAGCACGACCAAGATGCAGGCCCTGGTGCTGCGGCCCGTGTCCGAGGTGCCGCTCGATCCCGAGAGCGTGACCCGTTTTCGCGAGGGCTGGCGTGAGCTGTTCGGCCCAAAGGCCGCCGAGGACCCGCTGTATCAGGCGGTCTCCGACGGGCGGCGCTACCCCGGCATCGAGCACTGGGTGCCGCTGTTCCACGACGGCATGGACACGCTGCTGGACTACCTGCCCGACGCTTCCGTCAGCCTCGACAACCAATCGGAGGAGGTGCTGGAAGGGCGGCTGGAGATGATCGCCGACCACGCGGAGGCACGGCAGGCGCCGCCGCGGGACGGCGAGGTGCCTTACCGACCGCTGCCGCCAGAGCGGCTTTACCTGGACCGCGCCGGGTGGGACGCCATGCTGGCCAAAGGGCCGGTCATGCTGTTCAGCCCGTATGGCCGGGCGGACGGCGCCGAGGGAATCGATGCTGGCGGCCGCTCAGGCTATGTGTTCACCAAGGCGGGCGCCGCGACCGGGGAGAACGTCTTCCACCAACTGCGCGAGCAGGCCGCGGCCTGGGCCGGGCAGAAGCGGCGCACGGTGGTCGCCGCCTGGACCCGCGGCTCCCGCGAGCGCCTGGTCCACCTGCTGCGTGAGAACGGCCTCAAGGCCGAGCCGGCGGACACCTGGAAAGCCGCGCAGGCCTTGCCCATCGACGCCACGGCCGTTGTCACCCTGGGGCTGGAGCGCGGCTTCGTCGCCGGGCCGGTCAGCGTGGTCAGCGAGCAGGACCTGCTGGGCGAACGCATCAGCCGCCCGCCGCGCCGCCGCAAGCGCGCCGACCAGTTCATCGCCGAGGCGACCGAGATCGCCGAGGGCGACCTGGTCGTGCACCAGGAATACGGCATCGGCCGCTACGACGGCCTCGAAACCCTGCGCGTCGGCCCGGCGCCGCACGACTGCCTGCGCCTGATCTACGACGGCAGCGAGAAGCTGTACTTGCCGGTCGAGAACATCGAGCTGCTGAGCCGCTTCGGCAGCGAGGGCGGCGGGGTGGCGCTCGATAAGCTTGGCGGCGCCGGATGGCAAACCCGCAAGGCGCGCATGAAGCAGCGCATTCGCGACATGGCCGGCGAGCTGATCCGCACCGCCGCCGCCCGGCGCGTGCGGGAAGCCGTGAGCCTTGCGCCCGCGGAGGGAAGCTGGGACGAGTTCTGCGCCCGCTTCCCCTTTGCCGAGACCGACGATCAGGCCCGCGCGATCAGCGACGTGCTGGAGGACATGGCCGCCGGTCGCCCGATGGACCGGCTGATCTGCGGCGATGTGGGCTTCGGCAAGACCGAGGTGGCGCTGCGCGCCGCCTTTGTCGCCGCGATGTCCGGCGCGCAGGTCGCCGTCGTGGTCCCGACCACCTTGCTGGCGCGGCAGCACTACCGCACGTTCAACGCGCGCTTTGCCGGGCTGCCAGTGAAGATCGGCCAGTTGTCCCGCATGGTGACGGCCAAGGACGCGGCGGAAACCAAGCGCGGCCTCAAGGACGGCAGCGTCAACATCGTCGTCGGCACCCACGCCCTGCTGGCCAAGGGGATCGAGTTCGCCGACCTCGAGCTGCTGATCGTCGATGAGGAGCAGCACTTCGGCGTGTCGCACAAGGAAAAGCTGAAGCAGCTCAAGGCCGACGTGCACGTGCTGACGCTGACCGCGACGCCCATCCCGCGCACCCTGCAACTGGCGCTCACGGGCGTGCGGGAGATGAGCCTGATCGCGACGCCCCCGGTGGACCGGCTGGCGGTCCGCACCTTCATCTCGCCGTTCGACAGCGTGGTGGTGCGGGAAGCGGTGCAGCGCGAGCGCTTCCGCGGCGGCCAGGTGTTCTGCGTCGTGCCGCGGATCGAGGACATGGCGCGCATGGCCGAGCGCCTGCGCGAGATCGTGCCGGAGGCCCGCACGGTTGAGGCGCATGGCCGCCTGGCGCCGACCGAGCTGGAACGGGTGATGACCGAGTTCGGCGACGGCAAGTACGACATCCTGCTGTCCACCAACATCGTCGAGAGCGGCCTCGACATGCCGGCGGTCAACACGCTCATCATCCACCGGGCCGACATGTTCGGGCTGGGCCAGCTTTACCAGCTTCGCGGCCGGGTCGGGCGCGGCAAGCAGCGCGGCTACGCTTACCTCACCTGGCCGCAGAACCACCGGCTGTCTGCGGCGGCGGAGAAGCGGCTGGACGTGATGCAGACGCTGGACAACCTGGGCGCCGGCTTCACCCTGGCGTCGCACGACCTGGACATCCGCGGTGCCGGCAACCTGCTGGGGGACGAGCAGTCGGGGCACATTCGCGAGGTCGGCATCGAGCTGTATCAGCAGATGCTGGAGGATGCGGTGGCCGAGATGCGGGCCGAGCGGGGCCGCAAGCGGACCGAGGACCGCGACTGGACGCCGAACATCCAGCTCGGCCTGCCGGTGCTGATCCCCGAAACCTACGTGCGTGACCTGCCGGTGCGCCTCGGCCTGTACCGGCGCATCGGCGCGCTCGCCTCGGATGCCGAGACGCAGGCGATGGCGGCCGAGCTGGTGGACCGCTTTGGCCCGCTGCCGCCGGAGGTCGATAACCTCTTGCAGGTGGTGACGTTGAAGCGGC
>CAXTUO010000469.1:0-3835 GCA_964247175.1 uncultured Acetobacteraceae bacterium
ATCTCCTTGCGGCCCCATTCGGCGAGGGAGATGTCGCGGACCTTGTAGTCGTGGGGGATGCTCACGTCGGGCATGGCTTGCGGCTCCTTGTTGGCGCGGCGGTATATAAGGATATCTTTAACTGTGCAATGCGGGGTGGTGCAACCGGGGATCAGTGGACTGGTGGGGCGGCTGTGTTACGGTCCCGCCCATGGTTGCAGTCGCGAAGATGCCTGTACGGATGACAGTCGATGAGTTCCTGGATTGGGACTCAGGCGATGGCTTGACGTGGCAGCTTGTCGATGGCGAGCCGCAAGCCATGGCGCCGACCCAGACCAACCATGCGGCTTTGCAGAACGAATTAGGCAGATTAATCGGGAACCACTTCGTTGCGAACGGAAGCCGGTGTTCAGCTTTGTCCACACCTGGCGTGACCCCGAGCGTCCGGGGCCGCTCCAACGTGCGTATTCCTGATATCGCCGTGCGATGCAGCGAACCTCAGCAAGAGTCTGCCATTACCGATCCGGTGCTGATCGTCGAGATTCTTTCGCCAAGCAATCAGACGGAAACTTGGTCCAACGTTTGGACTTACATCACCATTCCGAGCCTACGTGAAGTCCTCGTGCTGTACAGCGTCAGCATCGGCGCTGAAATCCTGCGCCGCCGGCCAGACGGCACCTGGCCGCAAGAGGCGGAAACCATCCTGGATGGCGACTTAATCCTGGAAAGCATCGGTTTCTGCGTACCGCTCGCGGATATCTACCGCACGACACCCCTGCGGCGGCCACCCAACGGGTAGCCGCCCAACCCATCAAGTATTCATCGCGTCAAAAAAGTCCTGGTTGGTCTTGCTGTACTTCAGCTTGTCCAGCAGGAAATCCATCGCATCCGTCATGCCCATCGGACCCAGGATGCGGCGCAGCACCCACATCTTGGACAGCGTGCCGCGCTCGACCAGCAGCTCCTCCTTGCGGGTGCCGGACTTGGTGATGTCGATGGCGGGGAAGGTGCGCTTGTCCGAGAGCTTGCGGTCCAGGATGATCTCGGAGTTGCCGGTGCCCTTGAACTCCTCGAAGATCACCTCGTCCATCCGGCTGCCGGTGTCGATCAGCGCGGTGGCGATGATGGTGAGGCTGCCGCCCTCCTCGATGTTGCGGGCGGCGCCGAAGAACCGCTTCGGCCGCTGAAGCGCGTTCGCGTCCACGCCGCCGGTCAGCACCTTGCCGGAGGACGGCACCACCGTGTTGTAGGCGCGGGCCAGCCGGGTGATGCTGTCCAAGAGGATCACCACGTCGCGCTTGTGCTCGACCAGGCGCTTGGCCTTTTCCAGCACCATCTCAGTCACGGCGACGTGCCGGGTCGCCGGCTCGTCGAAGGTGCTGGCGACGACCTCGCCCTTCACCGTGCGGGACATGTCGGTGACTTCCTCCGGCCGCTCGTCGATCAGCAGCACGATGAGGAAGACCTCGGGGTGGTTGGCGGAGATGGCCGTCGCGATGTTCTGCAGCATCACCGTCTTGCCGGTGCGCGGCGGCGCCACGATCAGCGCGCGCTGGCCCATGCCGATCGGCGCGATCAGGTCGATGACCCGCGGCGTCATGTCCTTGCCCGGCCCCTTGGCAACCGACTGGAAGTTCTCGACCTCCATCTTCAGCTTGCGGTCGGGATACAGCGGCGTGAGGTTGTCGAAGTTGATGCGGTGGCGCACCGCGTCCGGCGGCTCGAAGTTGATCGTGTTGACCTTGAGCAGCGCGAAGTAGCGCTCCCCGTCCTTGGGCGCGCGGATCTGCCCCTCCACCGTGTCGCCGGTGCGCAGCGCGAAGCGGCGGACCTGGTTCGGGCTGATGTAGATGTCGTCCGGACCCGGCAGGAAGTTGGCTTGGGCGCTGCGCAGGTAGCCGAAGCCGTCCGGCAGGATCTCCAGCGTGCCTTCGCCGTAGATCGCCTGGTCGTTGTCGGCGAAGTTCTTGAGGATCGCCACCATCATGTCCTGCTTTCGCAATGACGATGCGTTCTCGACCTGGAGGGATTCGGCGAAGCTCAGAAGGTCGGCCGGGGATTTGGCCTTGAGTTCGGCGAGGTGCATGAGGCTGCCTCAGTGTATGTAGATGCGTGGGGCGGGACATCGTGCCGGCCGGAGTCCGCGGGTGCGGCGGCAGGCGTTATCCCAAGGTGTGGAAGAACCGGGCCAAAGGCCGCGAATTCGTGGTGGGACGGCGCCGGGCTTGCCCCGTGCCGCCGCCGTCCAGTTGACACCGGCAACTCACGGCGTCAAGCGATTTCAGCGCAGCGGGGCGATTTCAGCGCGGCGGGTCAGAAAGGCTTGACGATGACCATGACCACGGCGACGACCAGCAGCAGCGTCGGCACTTCGTTGGCGTAACGGAAATAGCGGTGCGGCTTTTGGTTGCGGTCCTCCAGGAAGTCCCGGCGCCACTTGCCCGCCGCCCCCTGGAAGCCGGCCATCAGGAACACGGCGGCGAACTTCACGTGCCACCAGTTGAATGGCGTCCACGCGACGATGCCGGGCGTCAGCACCAGCAATATTCCAAAGAACCAGGTGCTCAGCATCGCCGGCAGCATGATCTGCTTCAGCAGGCGGCGCTCCATGACCTTGAAGCGCTCGCTTTCCGCCGAGCCGCGCGCCACCCCGCAGTGATACACGAACAGCCGCGGCAGGTAGAACAGCCCGGCCATCCAGGCCACCATCGAGATGACGTGCAGCGCCTTGGTCCAGGGATAAACATACGCCAGCGCGGCAATCGTCATGCGGCGGCGCGCATCGCGGCCTGGAACAAGGGGGGCAGCTCGGACAGTGCCCGGATCGGGTGGGCGCCCGCCGCCCGCAGCGCCTCGCCGGGTCCGTGCGGGTCAAGCCCGATGCACGCCATGCCCGCGGCCATCGCGGCGCGGATGCCGGGCAGGCTGTCCTCGACCACCATGCAGGCCTGCGGCGGGATGCCCTCCGCCGCCGCGGCGGCCAGGAACACGTCCGGCGCAGGCTTGCCGACCGCCACGTCCCGCGCGCTGTGCACCCGGCCCGCGACGAGCGGCGCCAAGCCGGTGCGGGCGAACTTCACCGCCATTTCCCCGTGCGAGGAGTTGGAAGCGACCCGGTAAGGCAGGCCGAGCGCCGTCACCGCCCGCAGCACGTCGGCGGCGCCCGGCATCGCCTCCGTTTCCTTCGAAAGCGTCGCGATCAGCCGTTCGCGCACATGCTCCACCCAGCCGTCCGGCGCCGGGCGACCGGTCTGCGCCGCGACCAGCGGCGGCAGGTCCGACAAGCGCAGCCCGATGAAGCGCGCCATCGCCTCCTCCGCCGTCATCGGCCAGCCCAGCAGGCTGACCTCCCGCGCCGTGACCCGCGCGGACGGGCCTTCGCTGTCCACCAGCACCCCGTCGCAGTCGAAGATTACCAGGCGCAAGGGGAGGGGGCGCAGCGGGCTGGGCGTCACGAGACGGCCGCCAGGGCCGGCACGGGCTTGGCCGCGCCGGCGCGGGCGTGGGGGCAGTCGCCGAACGGCTTGGGGCAGGTGCGCCCGCCGACGAAGCTGCACAGGCCGGGGCCGCGGCCCAGCGTCATGCGCACCAACTCGGCCAGCGCCTCGATGAAGCCGGGGTCGCTGTTCTGCGCGGGGCAGCGGAAGTAGCCCGGCACGCCTTCCTTCTCCGCCAATTCCCGGTACTCGACATCAAGCTCGACCAGCGTTTCCGAATGCTCGGACACGAAGGCGATGGGCACGACCAGCACGGCCGTCTTGTCATGCGCCGCCCGCTCGATCTCGGCCTCCGTGCTGGGGTCGATCCACTTCTGCGGCGTGGCGCGGGATTGGAAGCAGACGGTATGGTCGAGGCC
>CAXTUO010000470.1:0-3829 GCA_964247175.1 uncultured Acetobacteraceae bacterium
TGGCCTGTGCGGCTGAGCGGAACAGAAAAGCAGCATAAGGCTGTTATCCGTCGAGGACGCGATAGATGGTGGCTGGGTGGACGTTGAAGGTCCTGGCGACGGCGCTGATGGATTTCCCGTCGCGGACGAGGTCTCGGGCGAGCTGCTGCTGGTCGGGCGGCATCTTCTTTGGCCTGCCGAAGGCGACGCCGCGCGCCTGAGCGGCCAGCCGGCCTTCATGTGTCCGGCTGAGGATGAGGGTGCGTTCGAACTCGGCGATGCCGGCGAAGACCGTCATGATCATGCGGCCGGACGGGCTTGTGGTGTCGGCCCAGGGCTCATCAAGCGACTGCAGCCCCGCCTTCTTTTCAGTGATCCGTTCGGCGATCCGCAGGAGTTCAGAGGTCGAGCGGGCCAGCCGGTCCAGGCGCGTGACCACCAGCACGTCACCTTTGCGCAGGTGCTCGATCAGCTTCTCAAGCTGCGGACGATGGCGCGCGGCGCCGGAGATTTTCTCCTCGAACAGCTTTTCGCACTGTGCGGCGGAAAGGCGCTGGCATTGGTTCTCCAGGCTTTGCTCGTCCGTCGAGACCCGTGCATAGCCCAGCCTCATGACGATGCCCCGCGGGCTTCGCAAAACATATTGCTAAACCATCGCGTTCCGCATAGGTGTTTTGCAAAGGAAAAAGCGTAGAATTTCAATTGGCCCCTTCTCTGCCGCAAATGTCCTAAGTTCCGCACGCCATGCCCACCCGCCACCTGTCCAACGAGCAGCGCCAGCGCCATGGCCGCTTCCCTGCCGCGCCGTCCCCAGACCAGCTGTCGCGGCACTTCCACCTCGACGGTGGCGACCGGGAACTTATTGATGGGCTGCGCGGCGACCACAACCGCCTCGGCTTTGCCCTTATGCTCGGATCGGCCCGGTTCCTGGGCGCATTCCCCGGCACGGATCAGGACATCCCGCTCCCGGTCACGGCGTTCCTGATCGACCAGCTCGGGATGCAGCCGGACACCCAGTTCAAGGGCTATTTCGATCACGGCGGCCAGCGCACCCGCCACCTCGCCCTGATCCGCGAGCGCTACGGCTTCACCGAGTTCGCCGGCAACGGACCGGCCCGGTTCCGCCTCACCCGGTGGCTGTATGCGCTGTGCTGGAGTGGCGACGACCATCCTGGCTTGCTGATCGAGCGGGCCACGTCCTGGCTGGTCGTCAACAAGGTGCTGTTGCCGGGTGTCAGCGTCCTCGAACGGTTTGTCGGCCGCATCCGGGACCGGGCGCAGAAGCGCCTCTGGAAACGCCTGGTGGCAGCGCTCGACGAGAAGCAGCGTGCCCGGATCACCGCGTTGTTCGACGAAACCAGCACGGCCAGCTTTGCCGCGCTGGATGCGTTGCGCACGGTGCCGACACAGCGCACCTCCGGCGAGCTGCTCCTGCATCTCGACAGGCTCGAGGCGATCCGCGCCTTTGACCTTCGCCCGTCGCCGCCCAAGGGCGTGCCAGCGGCGAGCCTTGAGCGGCTGGCGCGCGTCGCCCGCGCGGGAAAACCGTCCGCGATCGCCGCGTTGCAGGAGCCGCGCCGCACGGCGACCGTGGCTGCGCTGTTCCACACCTTGGAGACCGCGGCCCAGGACGACGCGGCCGAGTTGGCAGAGGCGCTGCTTACCGACCTGGTCAAGGACGCCGAAGCCGCCGACAAGAAAGCCCGGCTGCGAAGCCTGCGCGACCTCGACGATGCCGCGATCCTGCTGCGCGAAATGGCCGCGTTGATCTTCGAGGAGGACGGGCTGCCGCTGGACCAATGGCGCGTGGTACTGTTCGAACGGCTGCCGCGTGCCGACCTTGCCGCCGCCATGGCCGAGGTCGATGCGATCGCCCGGCCGCACGACTCCAAGCCCTATGCCGAGCTTCGCACCCGATGGCGGCGGGCACGGCGCTTGTTCTTCAACATCGCCACCCGGCTGCAGATGGAGACCGGACCTGGCGGCAAGGCCGTGGGGGAGGCGATGGCCTATCTCGCCGGCGTCGCCGACTGGTCCAACGCGAAGATGCGCAACGCGCCCACGGCGGCAGTCCCAAAAGCCTGGCGCATGCACGCGCTGGATGCCGATGGCCGCGTGGCCGATCCCAAGGCCTACGTGTTTGCGGTCATCGACGCCTGGCGCGCCGCCATGAAGCGCCGGGACATCTTTGCCAACCCGGGCACGCGGTATGGCGATCCACGGCGCGGGATGCTGGACGGGACGACCTGGCAGGAGTCCAAGCTCGTGGTGTGCCGGGCACTCAACCGCTCGCTGGACGCCGACACCGAACTCGCAGGCCTGGCAAAGCTGCTCGATGGCGCTTATCGCACAGTGGCGGAGCGGGCGGCGAGCAACCCCGACCTTCGGTTCGAGACCGTGCAGGGGAGGGTGCGCATGGTCGTCGCCCCGCTTGACCGGTTGGAGGAAACCGAAAGCCTGCGCGCCTTGCGACCGGCCATCGGCGGCCGGATGCCAAAAGCCGCCATGCCCGATCTGTTTCTCGAAGTCATGCAGCGCACCGGCTTCGCCCGGGCTTTCACGCACCTCAGCGAACGCCAGGCCCAGGTCGAGCACTTCGAAACCAGCCTGTGCGCCGCCCTGGTCGCCGAGGCCTGCAACATCGGCATTGAAGCGGTCAGCCGGCAGGACGTGCCCGCGCTGCGGCGCGAGCGCTTGGCCTGGATCAGCCAGAACTTCATCCGCCCCAACACCATCGCGGCCGCCAGCGCCTGCATCGTGGCGGCGCACGCGACGCTGCCGCTCGCCAAGCTCTGGGGGGCCGGGGACGTCGCCTCGGCCGACGGCATGCGCTTTGTGGCGCCGGCCGGCGCCATCCATGCCGGCCCCAACCCGAAATACTTCGGCCAGTCCCGCGGCGTGACCTGGTACAACCTGATGTCCAACCAGTTCAGCGGACTGAACGCCATCGTGGTGCCCGGCACCTTGCGCGACAGCTTGGTGCTGCTCGCCCTTCTGCTGGAACAGGAAACCGAGCTGGAGCCAATGGAACTCATGACCGACACCGCCGCCTATTCCGACGCGGTGTTCGGCCTGTTCTGGCTGCTGGGCTACCAGTTCAGCCCGCGCTTGGCCGATCTCGGCGATGCCAAGCTGTGGCGCATCGACCGCAAGGCCGACTACGGCCCCTTCAACAAGCTCGGCACCGGCACGGTCAACCTCGGCCTGATCCGGGAGAACTGGTCCGATGCCATCCGCCTGGCCGGGTCGCTGAAACTCGGACACCTGAAGGCGGCCGGCATCATGCGCACGCTCCAGGTCCGCGACAAACCGACCACCCTGGCACGCGCCCTGGCCGAGGTCGGAAGGATCGCCAAAACGGTCCACGTCCTGCGCTACGTCGACGACCCGGCCTTCCGGCGCCGCGTCCTGACCCAGCTCAACCACACCGAACTGCGTCACCGCCTCGGTCGCCGCATCCACCACGGCGAACGCGGCGAAATCAGGAGCCCCCTCCGGCAAGGCCAGGAAGAGCAGCTCGGCTGCCTGGGCCTGGCGCTCAACGCCGTTGCCCACTGGAACACCATCTACATGCAGGAAGCCATCCACCAGGCCAGGGCAGACGGCATGGAGGTTCGCCCCGACGATCTGGCCCACCTGTCCCCGCTGATCTGGCGCCACCTCAACTTCCTCGGGCAATACGACTTTTCCCTGCCCGACACCGTCCGCAACGGCGGACTCAGGCCCCTCCGTAACCCTAATTCCGCATGGGAGTTTTGAACAGCCTTATGCTGCTTTCCTGGTCCACTCAGCCGCACAGGCCCACCCAACGTGAGACCCTGCACTTAACCCTGAGATTGGCGGCCAAGGC
>CAXTUO010000471.1:0-3822 GCA_964247175.1 uncultured Acetobacteraceae bacterium
CAACCCGTCCCGCCCGCGCAACACCCGATACCCCCAAGCGATCCCGCGAAACGCCAGGTAGGCCAGCGCCGCGGCTACGGCATGGTCCCCCACCGCTTCCGGCTCCAGCGCCCAAGTCGCCAGCAGCCCCGCCACCACCAACGGCAACGTCAGCACGTCGGGCAAGCGCAGGTGGTCCCAGTCGATCCACGCCAAGACCAGCAGCCACCAGCCCAGCGCGCAATCCATCCACACCGCCCCGGCCTCCGTCTCCGGCCGCGCCCACACCGCCCCGGCTGCCACGGCGACCGCGGCCAGCTCCACCCACAGGTGGAACCGTGCGATCCCTGCCCGGCAAAACCGGCAGCGACCGCGCAGCATCACAAAACTTACCAACGGCACCAGGTCGCGCGCCCACAGCGCCCGGCCGCAGGCCTCGCACTCGGACCGCGCCGCCGCGATCGGGCGGCCAAGCGGCAGCCGGCGGATCACGACTCCCAGGAAGCTGCCGACGAACGGGGACAACAGCAGCGGCAACAGCCCGTCCAAACGCGCTCCCGAATCCCGCGGCCTTCTCCCGGCGGCTGGGAAAACCATGTATAGGACGACCAGACATGCCACAACCGGGATCGCCACGGGATGAACGCCCATAGCTTCAAGCAGCCGGTCGCCGTCGATCCCGGCGACGCCGGCAGCCGGCCCGCCGACCCCGGCGCCTTGGTCGAGGGCCTGGCGGCGCTCTTGGTCGAACTCGGGCAATGCGACGCCCGCACGGTGGAGCGCGGGCGCCGGGTCGCGGCGGACAGCGGGCAGCGGCTGGACAAGGTGCTGCTGCAGCTCGGCCTGGTAACGGAGCGGGGCCTCGCCGAGGCCTATGCACGGCTGCTCAACCTGCCCGTTGCCACCCCGGACCGGTACCCTGCGGCCGAGCCGCTGTTCGCCGACCGGCTGTCCACCCGGTTCCTGCGCAGCGCCCGGGCGCTCCCGGTGGCCGAGGGGGACGGGCGGCTCTTGGTCGCGGTGGCCGATCCGCTGGACGCCTTCGTGCCCGCCGCCATCGCCTCGGCGACCGGGCTGCCGGTGTCCTTGCTGGTGGGCGTACCCATCGAGCTGGATGCGGCGCTGGACCGGCTGTACTCGGACGCGCCCGCGGCGGATGCGCCGGACACGCCGGAGGGAACGGGCGAGCCGTCGGAGGAGGACGCGGAGCGCCTCAAGGACCTCGCCAGCGAGGCCCCGGTGATCCGCCTGGTCAACCAGATCATCGCCCGCGCGGTGGAGACTCAGGCGTCCGACATCCACATCGAGCCGTTCGAGGACCGGCTGCGCATCCGCTACCGTTACGACGGCGTGCTGCATGAGGCCGACAGCCCGCCGCCGCGGCTCACCGCCGCCATCACGTCCCGCATCAAGATCATGTCCCGCCTGGACATCGCCGAGCGCCGCTTGCCGCAGGACGGGCGCATCAAGCTCGCGGTGCGCGGGACGGAGATCGACTTCCGCGTGTCCACCATCCCGTCCTTGTACGGGGAAACGGTGGTGCTGCGCGTGCTGGACCGCAGCACCGTCGCCTTCGACTACGGACGGCTGGGCTTGCCGGCGCCGGTGATCGCCAAGGTGAACGCGGCGCTCGACCTGCCGAACGGCATCGTGCTGGTCACGGGGCCGACCGGCAGCGGCAAGACGACGACGCTGTACACCGGGCTGCTGTCGCTCAATTCAGTGGCGCGCAAGGTGGTGACGGTGGAGGACCCCATCGAGTACCAGCTTTCGGGCGTGAACCAGATCCAGGTGAAGCCGCAGATCGGGCTGAATTTTGCCAGCCTGCTGCGCTCCATCCTGCGTCAGGACCCGGACGTCATCATGGTGGGCGAAATCCGCGACCTGGAAACGGCGCAGATCGCGGTGCAGGCGGCGCTGACCGGGCACCTGGTGCTGTCCACCGTGCACACCAACTCGGCGGCTGCCACCATCTCCCGCCTGCGCGACATGGGGTTGGAGGACTACCTGCTGACCGCCGTGCTGCGCGGGGTCCTGGCGCAGCGTCTGGTGCGGCGGCTCTGCACCCACTGCGCCAGGGAGGAAGAGGCGGCGCCCGAGTTGGTGCGGCGCTTCGACCTGGAGCGCCGGACGGCGGGGCGCCCGGTGCGGCTGTGGCACCCGGTCGGCTGCGACAAGTGCCGCGGCACCGGCTACCGCGGGCGCCAGGCCATCGCCGAGTTCCTCCTGCCCAACGCCGACATCGAGCGCCTGATCTTCGCCCGCGCCGAGCATACGGAGATCGAGCGCGCGGCGGTGGCGGCCGGCATGGTGACGATGTTCGACGCGGGCCTCGATGCCGCATTGGCCGGCACCACCACGGTCGAGGAAGTCGTGCGCAGCATCCGCGCCGAGGCGTAACGGGGCGCGGCCCGATGCCCGCCTTCCGCTACACCGCCATCGACCCGGCCGGGCAAACCGTGCGCGGCACCATGGACGCGGCGACGGAGGCCGAGGTCGTCCGCCACCTGCAGCGCCAGGGCAGCATCCCGATGCGCGCGGAGCCAGCCGGCGGGCGCAGCTTGTCCGACCTGCTGCACCGCGACATCGGCCGCCGGGGCATGGGGCGGCAGGATGTGGCGAATTTCACGCGGGAGCTGTCGATCATGCTGGGCGCCGGGCAGGACCTGGACCGCAGCCTGCGCTTCCTGGTGGACACCGCGCCGAACGCCCGGGTGCGCGCGACGGTGGAGGGCCTGCGCAAGACGGTGCGCGACGGCGGGTCGCTGGCGACGGCGCTCGGGGCGCACCCTGGCAGCTTCCCGAAGCTGTATGTCGGCCTGGTCCGCGCAGGCGAAGCCGGCGGCACCTTGGCGCCGACGCTGGACCGCCTGGCCGACCTTTTGGAGCGGGAGCGGGCGTTGGCGTCCACCATCACGTCCGCGATGATTTATCCCGGCCTGCTGCTGCTGGCGGCGGCCGGGTCCATCACCCTGCTGCTGACGCAGGTGCTGCCGCAGTTCGTGCCGTTGTTCGAGCAGAGCGGTGCCGCGCTGCCCCGGCCCACGCAGTTGCTGATCGCCACGGGCGACGCGGTGTCCGCCTACGGGCTGTATGCCCTGCTGGCGTTCATCGCCTTGGCCCTGGCTGCCCGGCAGGCGTTGAAGCAGCCCCGGCCGCGCATGATGCGGGACCGGCTGCTGCTGCGCCTGCCGGTGGTGGGCGGGCTGACGCGGGAGGTCATCGCCGCGCGCTTCACCCGGACGCTCGGCACGCTGCTGAACAACGGCGTGCCGCTGATCGCGGCGCTCGGCATCGTGCAGGACGCCATCGGCAACGGGGCCGGCGTCGCCGCGGTGGAGCGCGCGACGGCCAGCGCCAAGGGCGGCGCCGGGCTGTCCCGCCCGCTCGACGAGTCCGGCGTGTTCCCGGCGCGCACCATCTACCTGCTGCGCTTGGGCGAGGAAACGGCGCAGCTCGGCCCCATGGCGCTGCGCGCGGCGGAGATCCACGAGGAAAAGACCCGGCTCGGCGTGCAGCGGCTGGTGGCGCTGCTGGTGCCGGCGATCACGGTGGTGATGGGGCTGGTGATCGCGGGGATCGTGGCGTCCCTGCTGCTGGCCATGCTGGGCCTGAACGACCTTGCCGCGAGCTAGGCCGAATCGCCGGGACGCCGGCTTCACACTCATAGAGATGATCGTCGTGCTGGCGGTGCTGGGGCTGGTCGCCGGGCTGGTGCTGGCGCGGGGGGCGCCGCGCAGCGCCGGGCTGGAGATGCGCGCGGCGGCGGGTGCCGTCGCGCAGGCGATGCGGGTCGCGCGCACGCAGGCCATCATGTCGAACCGGCCCGTGACCGTCGTGTTC
>CAXTUO010000472.1:0-3814 GCA_964247175.1 uncultured Acetobacteraceae bacterium
GCGCGCTCGTTGCGCAGCACCGCCTCGCAGATGCGCTGCACGCACAGGCCGATCGCGTAGGCCGTGTGCCCCTTCCGCTTCACCACCTCCGGCCCGGCGCGGCGCACCCGGTCGAGGATGTCGCCGTAGTCCGGAAGCGCCCGCGCGCCGGGGTAGCGGCCGAGCGCGATCCCCGCGACCCGGGCACTGCTCCAGACCGCAATCTCCGAGTCCCCGTGCTCCCCGACGATGTAGACATCCACCGCGCGCGGCTCGACGCCGAGTTCCTCCGCGAGCAACCCGCGCAGCCGCGCCGTGTCGATGAGCGTGCCCGTCCCGATTACCTGCCCCGCCGGCAGCCCGGACGCTTCCTGCGCGACCTGCGCAAGGATGTCCACGGGGTTCGACGCTATGATAAGGACGCCCGCAAACTGCTCGGCCTTGAGCCTGCCGGCGATGTCGCGGATGATCCCGACGTTCTTGGACAGCAGATCGAGCCGGGACATGCCCGGGCCGCTGGTCGCCTGGCCGGCCGTGACGACAACGACCGAACTTCTTGCTGCCTCGGCATAATCGCCGTTGATGATTTTGATCGGCGATTTCACCGGGACCGCGACGGCGTGCTCGAGGTCCATCGCCTCGCCTTCCGTCTGCTCCTGCGAGCGGCCGACCAGGACGAGTTCCCGGATGAAACTGCTCTGGATCAGGGCATAGGCGCTTGCCATCCCGACCCGGCCGCAGCCGATGATGCAAACGCGGTTCTCATGGGTTGCGGAGGCCGAGGTGTCCGCGGGCTTCGAGGCGTCGGTCTGACGGGAGCTGTTCATTGTCGGGGCTGCAATCCTGAGGGTCTGGGCCTGATGGCCGGAGCGGTTCAAGCGGGCGTCACGCCAACGGCCTGGTCTTCGACGGGCGGGCGCTTGCCACTTTCGGCGTGCTCGCCATGCCCACGAGGCGGAAAGCGAGTGCGGCAACGGCACCGCCGAGCAAGGGGCCGGCGCAATAGAAGAACCAGACTGGGTAGGTTCCTGCCACGATCATCGGCCCGAGCGCGCGTGCCGGGTTACCGGCGCCGCCGCTGACCGGGCCGCCCAGGAGCACGCCGGCCGCCAGCGCGAAGCCGATGGCGACCGCGGCACTCCCCGGCGGCACGCGCTTGTCCGTGGTCGTCGAGATCACCGTGAACACTAGGATGAAGGCGATCAGGGCCTCGACGAGCAGGACCTGCATCGCGCTGGCCCCGTTCACCGGCGACGGGGCGCCAAGATGCGCGTCGATGTAGGCGCCTTGGCCGTATGCTGCCCAGACCACGACGGCGCCGACCGTCGCCCCCACGAGCTGCGCGGCCCAGTATGGCACCACGTAGGCCCATGGGAACTTGCCGGCGAGCGCCAATCCGAAGGTGACGGCAGGGTTCACGTGCGCGCCGCTGACCTGTCCGAGCGAGCCGACGATCGGGATGAGGATCAGCCCGAAGGACAGTGCGACCGCCAGGGAGTTGTAGGCTGGTCCAGCGGTGCCCTTGCCGAGCACGGCCGCGGTGGCCACGGCGGTTCCAACCAGCACGAGGAGAAACGTGCCGATCGCTTCCGCCGAGCAGGCCAGGGGAAGGTTGCTCGACGTCGCTCCGGCCGCTCCAGGCTCGCCGTATTGGGATGGTTCGATAGGCCGCGTCTCGTTCATGGCGTTGTCCATCTGAAAGTTGTTCGGCCCGTTCGGTGTGGGCGGGTGCTGATGTCGTTGGTAGCCTGCTCCCTAGATGCCGCCCGGCACCTGCTCCACCCGGCGCGTCGGTTCCAGGTTGGCGCTGAGGGCTTGCAGCATGGCGCTGAAGTCATGTGCGATGCTGCCGATCAGCCGGCCACATTGGCCCTGTGGGATTGGTGCAGCAATGCTTCGACGCGTTCCCGTTCGGCACTCTCGAACCGCAGCGCGAGATCCGCGGCCTCGATTTCTCTGGTCCGCGTGGCAGCCAGGGCTTCCAGCATGAGGGCTGCCTGTCTTCGTTCCGCCAGGTGCGCACGCACCGCGTACTGGCAGCGGCCGGCTCTGACCGAGGACAGGGCGTTGCTCGCCAAGCTGATGGGCTGAACCGGCCCTTCGAGCAGCACCACGTTGCGCAGCCTCACAATCAGACACTGCCGCCAAGCTGCGATGGCGGGCTGTTCCCGACGGTTCGTCAGAACCAAGAATGGCAGGTCCGACCAGGGTGGCTGCCGCCCTACCCATGCCGCACCCATGCCGCCAGGTCGTCCAGCAACTGCCCTGAAAGCGTTTCCTCGGCGAGGAAGACAGCTCCCGCCCCTGCCTTGAGACCCAGGACAGGCTCGAAGGGGCTTGCGCAGACCTCGGCCTGCAACCCCGCTTTCCTGAACACCTGAACCGAAGCAAGACCATCTCGGCCCGCCGGCGCGAGGACGAGGACACGCATGTTGTCCGTGCTGGTCATCCCTGCGCTCTCTGGTCGCCGGAGACGCGGCTGGGCTCGCGCAGCCGGGAGTATCCATCGGCAGCAATGCGGTGGCGACATTCCCGAAGCGGCGCAGTCGCCCCGGATGCCGGCCTCCCCCCGCTGCCCCGCTCATGGATTGGAGCGTGCCCGGAAGCTAGTCCTGCGGCACACCCTGGCCATAGCTCGGGCCTTGTTGGTTCGTCCGGGCGCCATAGCCCTGATTTTGCGGGCCTGAAGCATAGCCCTGGTTCTGCGAAGAGGCTGGGTTGTAGCCACCCGGAGCTTGTATGATCCCCGAGGTGTAGCCCTGGCTTCCGTTCTGCAGGTTCCGCTGCTCCACCTGTTTCTGACGTGCTGACTGCTGAACTTCTGAGTAGGCTTGCGTTGGTTGAAGTCAGTACTGCTTTTGGGATAGGTCTTTTCATAGAGCGACTGAATGCTGGCTGGCCCGCAGCGCCAAGCGGCATCTGCTGGCCAGCCAGCCATTGTTTATCGCGTGACCGAAGGGGCAGCCGTGGTTGTACCCGCACTATTGGGCAAAGTTTGTGCCGGGGCCGTGTCGCCAACGGCGGACCCTGGTTGCTGCGTCGGCTTTTCCGTCCCTGCGGACTTCGGCAGGCTGTTCGTCGGTTCCGGCGTCGACTGGCTTGAGTTCCCCGCCGGCGGGCTTTGCGTGGTGGTCAGCGAGTTCTGCGCGAGGGCCGGAGCGGCGCCCAGGATGGCAAATGCCACGATCAGCGTTTTCATGGTTGGCGTTCCTTTGTTGTTTGTTGCGTTGAAACGTGCAGGGCCGGCCTGACTGCCAACCTCGCCTTTGTGTCACGCCCCATCTGCTTGCTCGGCAGATGAGAGGGACGGGTGTGTCGCGCGGCCGGCGGCATGCCTTGGCCGGAGGGCATTCAGCGGAACTGACTGCCGCTTCCGGCGGCGGCGCCGGACTGTGACGCGGAACGGTTGAAGCAGCCGAGCTTGTAGCAGCCGAACAGGGCCGCAGCACCTGCGCCGATGGCGAGCTTGGTGCCGGTGGACATGCCGGTGCGGGCCGGCTCCGCCGCTTGCGCAGGCACGGCCCGCCCGCCCGCGCCAACCGTGCCCCCCACGCGCTGCGCCTGTTGCGGGCCGCCGTTGGCCGGCATGTAATCGACGGCGACCTGCTGGCCTGGCGGCACCGACCCGACATAGGCGGCGAACGCGGCGACGCTTGGGAACACCTGCCCATCGGCGGCGATGATCTGGTCGCCAACGTGGAACCCGGCCTGCGCGCCGGGCGAACCCCGGTGCACCCCATTCACCCGCAGCAGCTCGAAAGTCATGCCGCCCTCGCTGACCTGCTGCGCCGGGCCGATGTCCATGCCGAGCGCGCCGCCCCGGCGGGGCAGCCCG
>CAXTUO010000473.1:0-3813 GCA_964247175.1 uncultured Acetobacteraceae bacterium
ATGAGTGCGACGACGATTGGCGGCGTGCAGCCCGGCGTGGACAGCCTCGCCTGGAACCGGGAAGCCCTGGCGCCTGGCCCGGAGCAGGATGCGGTCATCAAGGGAATCACGGGCGAGGTGGCCGACAAGGGCTTCGTGGTGGCGAACCTCGACAAGGTCGTAAACTGGGCGCGCACCGGCAGCCTATGGCCGATGACGTTTGGCCTGGCGTGCTGCGCGGTGGAGATGATCCACGCCTACATGCCGCGCTACGACCTGGACCGCTTCGGCATCATCCCCCGGGCCAGCCCGCGCCAGTCGGACGTGATGATCGTGGCCGGGACGCTCACCAACAAGATGGCCCCGGCGCTGCGCAAGGTTTACGACCAGATGCCGGAGCCGCGCTGGGTCATCAGCATGGGAAGCTGCGCCAACGGCGGCGGGTACTACCATTACAGCTACTCGGTGGTGCGCGGCTGCGACCGCATCGTGCCGGTGGATGTCTACGTGCCGGGCTGCCCGCCCACGGCGGAGGCATTGGTGTACGGGATCATGCAATTGCAAAAGAAAATCCGTCGGACCGGGACCGTTCTGCGTGGCTGACGACACCGCTCTGCCCGAGGCGGCGCCGGCGCTCGCCGGCCCGGCGTTGCTGGCGCAGCAAGCCAGCACCTTGCCCGGCGTCCTGCGCGGCGGTTTGGAGGGGGGCGAGGTGGTGCTGCACGTCGGCCGGGCCGACCTGCTGGCGGTGCTGACGGCGCTGCGCAACGATCCCCGGTTTTCCTGCGAGCAGCTCATGGAGCTGTGCGGGGTGGACTGGCCGGAGCGTCCGGAGCGGTTCGACGTGGTTTACATGCTGCTTTCGGTGTCGCTGAACCACCGCGTGCGCGTGGTAGTGCCGACCGGTGCCGAGGCGCCGATGCCCAGCGTGCACAAGCTTTGGCCGGTGGCGACATGGTTTGAGCGCGAGGCTTGGGACCTGTTCGGCATCACCTTCGCCGACCAGCCGGACTTGCGCCGCATCCTCACCGACTACGGCTTCAGCGGGCACCCGCTGCGCAAGGACTTCCCGCTGACCGGCTACGTCGAGGTTCGCTACGACGAGGACCAGAAGCGCGTGGTGAACGAGCCGGTGACGCTGACCCAGGATTTCCGGAACTTCGATTTCGTCTCGCCCTGGGAGGGCATGGTGACCCTGCCCGGCGACGAGAAGGCCCATACCGACCGCCAAAAGGCCGCGGCCGCGAACACGGCCGCCATCAAGGACAGCAAGTGATGCCAGACGATGTCCGCGTCCACGGTTTCGACGGCACTCATTCGACCACGCCGGGCGAGGATAAGGTCAGCACGACCAAGGTGGTCGAGGTCGATAACCACACCATCAACTTCGGCCCGCAGCACCCGGCGGCGCACGGCGTCCTGCGCCTGATCCTGGAGATGGATGGGGAGGTGGTGGAGCGCGCGGACCCGCACATCGGCCTGCTGCACCGCGGCACCGAGAAGCTGATCGAATACAAGACCTACCTGCAGGCGCTGCCGTACTTCGATCGCCTGGACTACGTCAGCCCGATGTGCATGGAGCACACCTGGGTGCTGGCGCAGGAAAAGCTGCTCGGCATCGCGGTGCCAGAGCGCGGGCGCTGGATCCGCACGATGTATGCGGAAATCACCCGCGTGCTGAACCACCTGCTGAACGTCACGACCTACGCCCTCGACGTGGGCGCGATCACGCCGAGCCTGTGGGGCTTCGAGGAACGGGAAAAGCTGCTGCACTTTTACGAGGCAGTGTCCGGCGCCCGCTATCACGCCAACTACTTCCGCGTGGGCGGCGTGGCCCGCGACCTGCCGGGCGACTTGGCCCACGAGATCGCTGCCTGGGCCGAGACGTTCCCGAAGTTCATCGACGAGCTTGAGCAGCTGCTGACCAGCAACCGCATCTGGAAGCAGCGCACCGTCGATATCGGCGTCATGTCGCCGGAGGACGCGCTGGCCTGGGGGTTCAGCGGCCCGCCGCTGCGCGCCAGCGGCGTGCCGTGGGACCTGCGCAAGTCGCAGCCGTACGACATGTACGAGCACGTCGAGTTCGACATTCCCGTGGCGCGCAACGGCGACTGCTACGACCGCTATTTGGTCCGCATGGCCGAGATGCGGCAAAGCGTTTACATCATCCAGCAGTGCCTCGAGCGGATGCAGCCCGGCCAGGTCAAGATCGAGGACCGCAAGTTCACCGCGCCGCGCCGCAAGGAGATGAAGCGCTCGATGGAGGCGCTGATCCACCACTTCAAGCTCTACACGGAGGGGTACCACATTCCGGCCGGGGCAACCTACACCGCGACGGAAAGCCCCAAGGGCGAGTTCGGGGTGTACTTGGTCGCGGACGGCAGCAACCGCCCGTACCGCTGCAAGATCCGCCCAACCGGCTTCTCCCACCTGCAAGCCATCGAGCACATGTCCAAGCGCCACATGCTGGCCGACGCGGTGGCCATCATCGGCTCCATCGACGTCGTGTTCGGCGAGATCGACCGGTAGCCATGTCGGAGCATCTCGGAGGGCCGCACGGGTCCCAGGTCGGCATCGGCACGTCGGAGAACATCGGCGACGGGTCAAGCGGGGAAGGCGCGGCGCAGCCGACCCACTTCGCCTTTGACGAGGCGAGCGAGGCGGAGATCGCGTCCATCCTGACCAAGTACCCGCCCAGCCGGAAGGCGAGCGGGGTACTGCCGCTGCTGTATGTCGTGCAGAACCAGATGCGGCGGCAGACCGGCAGGGCCTGGGTGCCGCGGGTGGCCATGGACGTGGTGGCGGCGCGGCTCGAACTGCCGCCGATCCGCGTGTATGAGGTCGCGACCTTCTACCTGATGTTCAACACCAACCCGATCGGGCGCCACCACCTGCAGGTGTGCGGCACGACGCCGTGCTGGCTGCGCGGCTCGGAGGAGGTGACCCGGGCCTGCCGGGACGAGACGGGGATCAAGGGCTGGCGGCAGACGAGCGACGACGGGATGTTCACCATGTCGGAGGTCGAGTGCCTTGGCGCCTGCGTGAACGCCCCGATCTTGCAGGTGGACGACGACTACTACGAGGACCTCGACTACGACCGCACGGTGGCGCTGCTGCAGGCGCTGCGCCGGGGCGAGAAGCCGCAGCCGGGGTCCGTCATCGGGCGGATCACCTCGGCGCCCGAGGGCGGGCCGACGACCTTGAACACGATACCGATTGCGGGGGAGTAGCACCGATGCTCGCCGACCAGGACCGAATCTTCACCAACCTCTACGGCCAGCACAATTGGACGCTGGAGGGTGCCCGCGCCCGCGGCGATTGGGACGGGACGGCCGCGATCATCGCCCGCGGGCGCGACGCGATCATCGATGAGATGAAGGCGTCGGGCCTGCGCGGGCGCGGCGGCGCCGGGTTCCCGACCGGCATGAAGTGGTCGTTCATGCCGAAGCAGGCCTCGCCGGACGGACGGCCTTCCTACCTCGTCGTCAATGCCGACGAGAGCGAGCCGGGCACCTGCAAGGACCGTGACATCCTGCGCCACGACCCGCACAAGCTGATCGAGGGCTGCCTGATCGCGTCTTTCGCGATGGGCGCGTCGGCCTGCTACGTTTACGTCCGCGGCGAGTACTTCAACGAGGCCCGCAACCTGCAGGCCGCGGTGGACCAGGCCTACGAGGCCAACCTGCTGGGCAAGAACGCGGCGGGGTCGGGCTACGACTTCGACCTGTACGTGCACCGCGGCGCCGGCGCCTACATCTGCGGCGAGGAAACGGCGTTGCTGGAAAGCCTGGAAGGCAAGAAGGGGATGCCGCGGCTCAAGCCGCCGTTCCCGGC
>CAXTUO010000474.1:0-3804 GCA_964247175.1 uncultured Acetobacteraceae bacterium
GAGGGATGGCCGGCCGGCACCAGGCTGTCCACCAGCGCCTCGTCCTCCGCGGTGAAGCGGTAGTCCAGCGCGCCTGCGTAGTCCGCCCATTGCGCTTCCGTGCGGGGGCCGGCGATCACGCCGGTGATCAAGGCGTTGTTCAGCACCCAGGCGACCGCGAACTGGCCCGGCGTGACGCCGCGCGCCGCCGCGTGCTCCGCCAGCACCTGGGCGATGCGCAGGCTTTCCGGGCGGAACTCGGTTTCCATGATCCGCTTGTCCTGCCGCCCGGCCCGGCTGTCGCGGTCGGGCTGCGCGTCCGGCCGGTACTTGCCCGTCAAGACGCCGCGGGCCAGCGGGCTGTAGGGGAACACCCCCAGGCCGAAGGCGGCGCAGGCCGGCAGGTGCTCCACCTCCGGCATCCGGTTCATGGCGTTGTAGTAGGGCTGGCTGACCACCGGGCGGTCGATGCCGGCCGGATCGCACAGCCGGCAGATCTCCGCCACGCGCCAGGCGCGGAAGTTGGACACGCCGAAGTGGCGCAGCTTGCCGGCCCGGATCAGGTCCGCCATCGCATGCACGGTTTCCGCGAGCGGCGTTTCGTGATCCTCCTTGTGCAAATAAAGGATGTCGATCTCACTGACGCCGAGCCTTTTCAGGCTGTCCTCCACAGCGTTTATCGCGTGGCGGCGCGACAGGCCGCGGTCGTTGGGGCCGGGGCCGGCCGGGTTCGCGAGCTTGGTCGCCAGCACCCAGTGCCGCCGCCGCGCCGCGATGCCGCGGCCGACGATCTCCTCCGACCGGCCTCCCTCGTACACGTTGGCGGTGTCGATGAAGTTGACCTCCTGGTCGGCGGCGGCGTCGATGATGCGGCGCGCGGCGGCCTCCTCCGTGGGTCCGCCGAACATCATGGTGCCGAGGCATAGCGGCGACACCTTAAGGCCGCTCCGGCCGAGCGTTCGGTACTGCATGGCGGGTCTCCAGGCTTGAAAGCCGGAAGCATAGGGCGACCGCCAGGTCGGCGGCTAGGTGGCCGGGCGGGCGCTTCGGTTCCTGGGCGGGCGAACGCTCACCTGGACGTGCTGCCCCGATAACGCGCTCTTGACCGGTGGCCCCCGCTGCTGAAAATGTGACCTCTCCAAGAACGTCTTGGCGCGGGCGGGTGTCGGTGCGCCATGATCCTGGACCGGCCATGCCGGGTCGGCCAGGCCGCGCCGAGCCTCGGAGGGGGCGGGGTTCATGCTTTTCGCGACGCTTCTGAAATCGATCGTGCGGCGCGGCAGCATGGTGCTGATCGACGGCGCGGGACGCCGCCGCCGGATCGGCGACAACAGCGCCCCGCGCGTGACCGTCCGGCTGACCCGGCGGCGCCTGGACTACACCCTGGCGCTCAACCCGAAGCTGTCCATCGGGGAAGCGTACATGGACGGCTTGCTCCGCATCGAGCAGGGGTCGGTCATGGACCTGCTGATGCTGCTTGCCGGCAACCTCGACGCAGTCGCCCCGGGCCATTGGCTGAACTGGGGCACCCATGCCCGCAGCCTGCTGCCGTCGCGGAACCCCACCACCCGGGCGCAGCGCAACGTTGCCCACCACTACGACCTATCCCCGGCGCTGTATGATTTGTTCCTGGACGCGGACCAGCAGTACTCCTGCGCCTACTTCATCCACCCCGACGACACGCTGGAAGCCGCGCAGGCGCAGAAGCAGCGGCACATCGCCGCCAAGCTCCTGCTGGACCGCCCGGGGCTGCGGGTGCTCGACATCGGGTCCGGCTGGGGCGGGCTGGCGCTGTTCCTCGCGCGGCACGGCGCCGCCGAGGTCACGGGCATCACGCTGAGCACCGAGCAACAGCGGGAAAGCACGGCACGCGCCGCGGCGGCCGGGCTGTCGGACCGGGTGCGCTTCCACCTGCGCGACTACCGGCAGGAAACCGGGACCTACGACCGGATCGTTTCCGTCGGCATGTTCGAGCATGTCGGGCGGGGCAGCTACGGCGCGTTCTTTGCCGCCCTGCGCCGCCTGCTGCGGGAGGACGGGGTGGCGCTGCTGCATTCGGTCGGCGACAGCGCCGAGCCGGGGCCGATCAACCCGTTCATCCGCAAGTACATCTTCCCCGGCGCCGACGTGCCCTCGTTGTCGGAGGTGCTGCGGGCCGTGGAGCGCAGCGGCATCCTGGTGACGGACGTCGAGATCCTGCGGCTGCACTACGCCGAAACCCTGCTGCGCTGGCGCGAGCGCTTCGTCGCGAACCGGGCGGCGGCCGTGCGCCTGTATGACGAGCGGTTCTTCCGCATGTGGGAGTTCTACCTGGCCCTGTGCGAGGCCGGGTTCCGGACCCGCAGCAGCATGGTGTTCCAGATGCAGCTTGCTAAGCGCCTCGACGTGCTGCCGCTGACGCGCGACTACATGGTGGAAGCGGAGCGCCCGGCGCCCCCGCGGGCCGCCATGTCCGACGCCGCGGCCGATTGAGCGGCGCGGGCGCGCTACCGGAACAGGCGGTTCGCGCGCGTCAGGTCCTCGGCCGACAGCAGCAGCACGCGGGCCCGTCCGGCCAGGTCCCGGGCGGCGCGGGTATAGGTCTGGTTGCTGACCACGGCGGCGTGGGTGGCGCCCATGAACGCTTGGCCCGCGATGGCCTCCTGCACCGCGGCGTTGCCGACCGGCCTGGAATACAGCTTGCACTGGATCACGACGCTGACCCGCCCCTTGCGCGCCAGCACGTCCACGCCCTGGTCCGTGCTTCGCGCCGTCAGGTGCGCCCGCCACCCCTGGCGCGCCAGGATGCCGGCGCAATGCCGTTCGAACCCGAGCGGCGTCAGGACGCTCGGCAGCCGGTCCGCCCGCTTGCGGCGCAGATGTTGCATCAGCCGCATCGCCACCGCGATGACGGCTGCGGCAACCAACGTCAGGTGGTCAGCATGCGTCACGGTTTCGCAACGATATGGCATTTGCCGGTGACGCGAAACTGTTAGCTACAACTATGCCGATTATTTGTTAGTCATGTGCCTCCGCCGCCCGCGGCGCCCTGCGCCCCGCGCCTTACAAAGCGGGCGCCGAGGGCGCATCTCCATGGGCGTCGGCAGGGTGCCTGGAGGCTGTGGGATGGGAGAGGTCGGTTGAAGAAGGTGCGTGCAGGTGTAGGGCCGGGATACCCGCAGGTCGTCGTGCTCGTGGGTGCCACGGGCGACTTGTCGCGGCGCAAGCTGCTGCCGGGGTTGTTTCATCTGTCGAGCGCGGGGTTCATCCCGGGGTGCCGGGTCATCGGCGTGTCGCTGGACGACATGACGCCCGACGGGTTCCGGGAACTGGCGCGCGGGGCGCTGGACCAGTTCTCCACGCGCCGGGTGAACGAGGCCGACTGGGCCGCCTTTGCCGACAGCCTCGACTACGTGCCGTTGTCGGCCGGGGCGGACGTGCTCCGGGCGGCGGTGGAGCGGGCGGAGGCGTCGCTGGGCGGGGAAAGCCGCCGGGTGCATTACCTGAGCGTGCCGCCCAACGCCGCCTTGTCCGCCGTGCAGCTGCTGGCGCAGGGCGACCTCGTTGCCCGGTCCCGGATCATCATGGAGAAGCCGTTCGGCTGGGACCTGCCCTCCGCCGTGTCGCTGAATGCCCGGCTGCACGAGGTGTTCTCGGAAGACCAGATCTTCCGCATCGACCATTTCCTCGGCAAGGAGCCGGCGCAGAACATCCTCGCCTTCCGCTTCGCCAACGGGCTGTTCGAGCCGATCTGGAACCGCAACTTCATCGACCACGTGCAGATCGACGTGCCGGAAACGCTGGGCCTGGGCAAGCGCTCCGGCTTCTACGAGGCGACCGGGGCGT
>CAXTUO010000475.1:0-3795 GCA_964247175.1 uncultured Acetobacteraceae bacterium
GCGTCGGCCTCCTACCCCGCCCAGTCCCATGGCGCGCTGATGCGCCGCACCCTGTTGATCGCCGGGAACGGTGGGTTCCGGAGGACCCGCGGGCAGGCAGAAGGGGCGCCACGGCGGCACTGTTTGCACGCTCCATGGCGTTCTTTTAGGACGTTCTGTGGGCGCTGCTGCGCAGAATGCCTGTTCAGCAGTCTTTTTCCGTCTGGATCTGTGATTTTTCAGGCAATGCTTTGTTGCTGCGGCTTGATCCAACCCATAAAAGCGGTCCCACCGCGCGTCGTGGTGCGGCGCGATTGTTGCCCTGACGGCGCTGGCCGGATGACCCAGGCTTGCGATGGCCCGGCCAAGGGCGGCGGCTCGTGCCGTAGCCGCTCGTCAGCAAGGGCCACCGGCTTGCCCTGCCACAGAACAAAGGATGTTTGATGGCTTACCTCATGCCCTCGGAGTTCGTCATGAAAATGGTGGATGCAGGGGAGTCCAAGATTTTCATGTCCACCCGCGACACGGTTATCAGGGCCTACATGGCCGGCGCGCTCCTGGCGCTTGCGGCTGTGTTCGCCGTCACCGTCACCGTGCAGACGGGGTATCCGATCATCGGGGCCATCCTGTTCCCCGTCGGCTTCTGCATGCTCTACCTGCTGGGCTTTGACCTCCTGACAGGCGTCTTCGTCCTTGCTCCCCTCGCGTTGATCGACAAGCGTCCAGGCGTCACGGTCGGCGGCGTGCTGCGGAACTGGGGTCTCGTCTTCGTAGGCAACTTCCTGGGGGCTTTGACCGTCGCCTTCATGATGGCCATCGTTTTCACCTTCGGCTTCTCCACCCCGCCCGACAAGGTGGGCACGGTGATCGCCGGCATCGGCGAGGCGCGCACGCTCGGCTATGCGAAGTACGGCGCGGCCGGCATGTTGACGCTGTTCATCCGGGGCATGCTGTGCAACTGGATGGTCTCGACCGGCGTGGTCGGCGCCATGATCTCGACGAGCGTCAGCGGCAAGGTCATCGCCATGTGGATGCCGATCATGGTCTTCTTCGCCATGACCTTTGAGCATTCGGTCGTAAACATGTTCCTGTTCCCGTCAGGGCTGCTGATGGGCGGCAACTTCTCGATCCGGGACTACTTCATCTGGAACGAGATCCCGACTGTGCTGGGCAACCTGGTGGGCGGCCTGGCCTTCACCGGATTGACGCTTTATTCCACCCATGTGAAGACGGCAGCGAAGCGGTTTGTCGCCATCCCTGAGCCGGCGTCGCCAAGCCCCGCCCGGACCCGGTAAGGGCTTTCTCACGCGGCGACACGATTCCTCGGCTGTTGCGGCCTCAAGCCGCCCTTCCCGCATGGTCCGCATCCAGGATGCCGCCGGCTGCATCGCCGTCGTGCCGGTTTTCTTCGCGTGCTGCTTCGCCCTGTCGCTCCGCAGCCGCGTGATGGAACGGCGGTTGCGGCGGCGGCGGCCTGGCCGAGTCCTGAACGGGGGCTGGAACCGGACGGGATTTGGAGGCTTGCGTCAGCCTTGACGCATTGCAGCAGTCTCGAACACGGCACCCGAGCCGACGCTTCCAACGTGGCAGCCGCGTGACGGGACCACACCTTGCAAGGTGCAGCCCCGCCACGCACCTCCGGCCTAACTAGGCGCGGGTGCCTGACGCCACAGTGGCTTTCAAGTCGAAGCGGTCGGCGTTCATCACCTTGTTCCATGCCGCGACGAAGTCCTTCACGAACTTCTGCTGAGAGTCCGTGCAGGCGTAAACCTCGGCAAGGGCGCGCAGGTGGGAGTGCGAGCCGAAGATGAGATCGACCCGCGTGCCGGTCCACCTCACTTCCTGCGTCTTGCGATCACGGCCCTCATACGCGTTCTCGGACGCCGTAGGCTGCCATTCCGTGCTCATGTCGAGCAGGTTGACGAAGAAGTCGTTCGTCAGCTTCCCGGGCTGCTTGGTGAAAACGCCGTGCTTGGACCCGGCGGCATTGGCGCCCAGCACGCGCAGGCCGCCGACCAGCACCGTCATCTCCGGCGCGGTCAGCGTCAGGAGGTGCGCCCGGTCCACCAGGTGAACCTCCTCGTGCCGCCCGCGCCCGTCGCCGAGGTAGTTGCGGAACCCGTCCGCGTGCGGCTCCAGCACGGCGAAGGACTGCGCGTCCGTTTGCTCCTGGGTCGCGTCCGTGCGGCCCGGCGTGAACGGGACCTCCACGGCGTGCCCGGCGTCCGCCGCCGCCTTTTCGACGCCCGCGCACCCAGCGAGCACGATCAGGTCGGCCAGCGACACCTTCTTGCCGCCGGTCTGCGCCGCATTGAACTCGGCCTGCACACCTTCCAGCTTGCCCAGCACCGCCGCCAACTCGGCCGGCTCGTTCGCCGCCCAGTCCTTCTGCGGCGCGAGGCGGATGCGCGCGCCGTTGGCGCCGCCCCGCTTGTCGGTGCCGCGGAACGACGACGCCGACTTCCAGGCGGTCGAGACAAGCTGCGGCACGGTCAGCCCCGACGCCAGCACCCGCGCCTTGAGCGCCGCCACGTCCTGCGCGTCAACCAGCGGGTGGTCCACGGCGGGAACGGGGTCCTGCCACAGCAGCTCCTCCGTCGGAACCTCCGGGCCGAGGTAGCGGGCGAGCGGCCCCATGTCGCGGTGGGTCAGCTTGAACCACGCGCGGGCGAAGGCGTCGGAAAACTCGTCCAGGTTCTCGTGGAAGCGCTTGGAGATCGCCAGGTAGGCCGGGTCGGCGATCATCGCGATGTCCGTCGTGCACATCATGGGCGCGTGGCGCTTGGACGGGTCGTGCGCGTCGGGCACCAGGTCGGCTGCGGCGCCGCCCTTGGGGTGCCACTGCCAGGCGCCGCCGGGGCCTTTCTGCAAGTCCCACTCGTAGTTGAACAGGTTGTCGAAGTAGCCGTTGTCCCAAACGGTGGGCTGGGCGGTCCAGGCGCCCTCGATCCCGCTGGAGATCGTGTCGGCGCCCTTGCCAGTGCCGAAGCTGTTCTTCCAGCCCAGGCCCATCTGCTCGATGGGGGCGGCTTCCGGCTCCGGCCCGACGTGCTCGCTGGCGCTGGCCGCGCCGTGGCACTTGCCGAAGGTGTGGCCGCCGGCGACCAGCGCCACCGTTTCCTCGTCGTTCATCGCCATGCGGCCGAAGGTTTCGCGGATGTCGCGGGCGGAGGCCGCCGGGTCGGGCTTGCCGTTCGGCCCTTCCGGGTTGACGTAGATCAGCCCCATCTGGACCGCGCCGAGGTTGCCGGCCAGCTCCCGGTCGCCGCTGTACCGCTTGTCGCCGAGCCAGGTGTCCTCGGGACCCCAGTCAACGTCCTCTTCCGGCTCCCACACGTCCTGACGGCCGCCGGCGAAGCCGAAGGTTTTGAGGCCCATGGACTCCAGCGCGCAGTTGCCGGCCAGCACCATCAGGTCGGCCCAGGACAGCTTGCGGCCGTACTTCTGCTTGATCGGCCACAGCAGCAGCCGCGCCTTGTCGAGGTTGGCGTTGTCGGGCCAGGAGTTCAGCGGCGCGAAGCGCTGCGTGCCGGAGCCTGCGCCCCCGCGGCCGTCGCCGATGCGGTAGGTGCCCGCGCTGTGCCACGCCATGCGGATGAACAGCGGCCCGTAGTGCCCGTAGTCGGCCGGCCACCAGTCCTGCGACGTGGTCATCAGCGCGAACAGGTCCTGCTTCACCGCCCCGAGGTCGAGCGTCTTGAACTCCTCGGCGTAGTTGAAGCTTTCCTTCAACGGGTTGGAGCTGGCCGAGTGCTGGTGCAGGATCTTGAGGTTGAGCTGGTTCGGCCACCAATCCTGGTTGGACCTGGGCCAGGC
>CAXTUO010000476.1:0-3794 GCA_964247175.1 uncultured Acetobacteraceae bacterium
GGCGCCGGGCGGGGCCGCGGCGTGGGCTGGCAGCGTGGAAGCGGACGGCGCCGCGGCCTGGGTCGCCGCAGGCACGAGGGCGGCCGGCGGTTGGCGGCCGTTCATGGCAGCAACGGGCGTCATGGAGTCGCCCTGCCCCGTCGATGGAACGGCGTCGCCGGCCTTGGATGGCGGGGTGGCGGGTTGCGCGGCCGTGGGCGTGACTTGAAGCGGCATGACTTGCGGCGGCACGGGCAAGAGCGGCTGGAACGGCGCGGATGTCTGCGAAGCCTCTGACGGCTTGGCGTCCTCGACGGACGGCTTGTCTTTCGCTTCGGTTATCGGCGCTTCGGTTGTTGGCACTCCGGTTGCCGGCGCGTCGGTGGCCGTGGCCACCGGGGCGTCCTTCTCGGGCTTGCTTGGATCAGCGGCCGGATCGGCTGGCATTGCCGCAGCGGCCGGAGGCGCCTTTGCCGGCGGTTCCCCTATCGTCCCGACAGGGGCGGGACTGGCCGGCGTGGCCGAGGCGGCTGGCTCCGGCGATGCCATCGCCTGTTGGAGCGCGTCACCGAAACGGTTCGGCACGCCCTGGGACGACGCCGCCGGGACGCTTCGTGTCACGCCGGGATGGACAGGCTGCGCCTGGGTGGGTGCGGTCGAGAGATGCATAAGCCCCTCTCAGCAAAAGCCGGGCCAGCGGATTTCCGGCCATTTTCCGCCTGCAACAGGCCGTACCCGGCAGGTTTTGCCGGTCCCATCGTGCCGGGCAGGCCGGTTTTGACCAGCACCCAAGGTTGATTCCCGCGGTTTCTGCTGCTGCCGAGAGTTGGCACGATTCCTGCCATAGGTCCCGGCGATCCCTGCCCGGCCTGGCCGAGCGTAACCCAAGGAGCACTGCCTATGTCGCTGTTCGGCGCCATGAACACCGCAATCAGCGGGCTGACTGCCCAGTCAGCCGCATTCAGCAACATCGGCGACAACGTCGCCAACAGCCAGACCGTGGGCTTCAAGCGGGTGGACACCAGCTTTGAGGACCTCCTGACGCAGAGCAACGCAACGATCAACCAATCCGGCGCGGTGGTCGCGCGGCCGGACTACGCGAACACCGTGCAGGGCACCGTCACCCAGACCGACAAGCCGCTGGACCTGGCGATTGCCGGGCAGGGCTTCTTCACGGTCAGCAGCCAGGCCGGCGAGAACAAGGGCGTGCCGGTGTTCAACGCGCAGCCCGAATACACCCGCGAAGGCGACTTCTCGCTGAACAAGGACAACTACCTGGTCAACAGCTCCGGCCACTTCCTGAACGCCTGGCCGGTGGACGCCAACGGCACGGTGGACCAGACAACGCTGAAGCCCATCCAGATCGGCCAGGGCGGCTCCAGCCCGGTGCCCACCTCGGAGGTCACGCTGTCGGCCAACCTGCCCGCGACACCCGATGGAGCCGCGCCGAGCACCTCGCAGGTGCAGGTTTACGACGCGGTGGGCCAGACGCACCCGCTGCAACTTTCCTGGACTCCCGTCGCCGGCACGCCGAACGCCTGGCAGGTCGCCATCTCGCAGCCGGGCGCCGCGGCGCCGATTGGTGTGGCCAACGTCAACTTCGGCACGGCCGGCAACCCGGCGGCGCCGCAGGGAACCATCGGCAGCATCACGGCAGCGAGCGGCGCCGTGACCGGCAGCACCTATGCGGCCGGCGGCCCCGCGAAAATCAACCTGACCGCCGACCTCGGCTCGGGTCCGCAGGTCATCGGCTTGAACCTCGGCAACTTCGGCCAGGCCAACGGGCTGACGCAGTTCGCGGGGTCAACCTACAGCTTGAAATCGCTCACGCAGAACGGCGTGGCGCCGGGCAGCTACAGCGGCGTGGAAACCAAGTCGAACGGCGACGTGGTGGTGAAGTACGACAACGGCCAGTCCCGCACCGTGGCCCGGGTGCCGGTCACGACGTTCGCGGACGCGGACGCGCTGCAGCGGCAGGACGGCCAGGCGTTCACCGCGACCAAGGAAAGCGGCGCGCCGCAGACGCTGGCGGCCGGCAGCAACGGCGCGGGCAGCCTGGTGGTCAGTTCGGTCGAAAGCAGCAACGTCGATATCGGCAAGGAATTCACCAAGCTGATCGTCGCGCAGCGCGCCTACTCCGCCAACACCAAGATGGTCACGACGGCGGACGACATGCTGCAGCAGACGCTCGACATGAAGCGGTAAGGGTAGGCCAGTCCGATGTCCCTCGAAAGCGTCCTCAACTCGTCTGCGTCCGGGCTGGACAGCGTCAGCCGGCGGATCGCCACGGTGTCGCAGAACGTGGCGAACGCCGGCACCGCCGGCTACGTGCGCGAAACCGTCGATGTCAACAGCGTCGCCGCCGCCGGGCAGGGCATGGGCGTCCGCACCGGGGTCGCCACCCGCAGCGTGGACGAGCGGCTGCAGTCGGACGCGCTGGCGGCGTCGGCAACGGTGGTGGGCCAGCAAACCCAGTCGGACGCGCTGGCCTCCATTGACGCGGCTTCCGGCACGCCCGGCGCCGGGTTCGACATATCGAGCCTGCTCGGGACGCTGCGGGACGGCTTCACGGCGCTGCAATCCGACCCGTCGAACGCCGCGCAGCAGCGCGCGGTGGTGGACGGGGCAGATGCGCTGGCCCGCGGGGTGAACACGTTGGCCAAGGCGGTCTCGGACGCCCGGCAGTCCGCGCAGGACTCCGCGGTGTCCGACGTCGCCGCCGCGAACAGCGCCCTGCACGACATCGGCACCTTGTCCGACCAGATCATCGCGGCGAAGAACAGCGGCACCAGCACGGCCGACCTGGAGGACCAGCGGGACCGCAGCATCAGCACCCTGTCGGACCTGACCGGCGCGCGGGTGCTGCGCCAGGCGAACGGGGACGCGCTGGCCATCGCCGGAGGGGTGGTGCTGCCGCTGCGCAGCACGACCGGGCCGCTCGCGCTGGCCCCGGCGACGCTTGCGCCGGACACCCCGGCCGCGGCCGTGCCGCAACTCAGCCTGGACGGCGTGCCGGTTGCCGGGCAGCCGGTCGGCGGGCGGATCGGCGCGAACCTTTCGCTGCGGGACAGCACGCTTCCTGGGCTGCAAGGGGGAGTGGACCAGTTCGCGCAGTCGCTGGCCGCGCGGTTCAACCTGCAGGGACTGCCGCTGTTCACCGGCGCCGACGGGACCGTGCCGGCGGTGCCCACCCCCGGCTTCGCGCAGAGCTTGCAGGTGAGCGCCGCGGCCGTCGCCACCCCGTCGATCACGCGCGACGGGACAGGCCCAGCAGGCGCTGCCGGCTCCACGGCCTTGATCAACAACGTGCTCGACAAGGTGCTGGGCAGCGCCCCCGGAAGCCTGGTCGCCACGGCCTCGGCGCTGGTGAGCCGGAATGCCGGGCTGGCGGCGGATGCGGCCAGCAAGCTCGCGACCGGGCAGGCAGTGCAGGCGTCGCTGGACAAGAAGCTTGCAGACGGGACGGGCGTGTCGCTCGACACCGAAACGGCGGACCTGGTCCGCTTGCAGAACGCCTATGCCGCCAACGCCAAGGTCATCACGGCGGCGCAGGCCATGTGGACGCAACTCCTGGACGCAGTGAGGTAATATGTCAGGCACCATCAGTTCATCAGGCAGCAACGCGCTGCTGGCGCGCCTTGCCGACAACAGCGCCGTCGTCCGCCGCCAGCTCGACACGGCGACGATGCAGGCCTCCACGGGGCGCATCGCCGAAACCTATGCCGGACTGGGGGTCGGGGCGAAAACGTCGCTCGACCTGCGACCCCAGGTGACGCAGGCGGCGGCCTGGCAGGCCAACATCGACGGCGCGACCG
>CAXTUO010000477.1:0-3793 GCA_964247175.1 uncultured Acetobacteraceae bacterium
CCAGCAGGGCCTCGGTGCCCGGGTTGTTCAGCAGGCCCTCCTGCGGGAAGGCGCACACCTGCATGTCCACGGCCCAGGCGTAGTCCCGCGCCAACTGGCGCACGCCTTCGAAACCGACCGTGCCGATGCCGGGGTCCAGCTCGACATGGGTGCGGACGTGCATGGTGCCATGGGCGATGCAGCGTTCCAGCGTGCGGCGCCCACGGGCGTAAACGTCCTCCACGGTGAAGCTCCGCTTGGCCGCCGCGGTTTCCCGCACCGCTTCGGCCAGCGTGCCCTGCTCGGCGCGGCAGCGGTCCAGGATGCAGGTCTTGTCGAGGTGGAGGTGCGTCTCGATCAGGCCGGGCACGACCAGGCAATGCTCGGCGTCGATCTCCGGGCCGCCGCCGGGCAGCGCAGGTTCGATGGCCGCGATCCGTCCCGCCGCGATGCCGATGTCGCACCGGCGCAGCGCCGCCCCGTCGAGGATGGCAGCGCGGCGCACGATGAGGTCGAGCATCGGCGCCTACCCGAACGTCACGCTCAGGGCGCGCGCCGCTTGCCGAACAGTTCGAGGCGCATCGAGATCAGGTCGAACCCAAGCTGCTCCGCAATCGAGCGGATCAGCTTCTCGTGCTCGGCGTTCTTGAACTCCAGGACGTGGCCGGTTTCCACGTCGATCAAATGGTGGTGCTGGCCGTGGTCGGTCGGCTCGTAGCGGGAGCGCCCGTTGCCGAAGTCGCGGCGGTGCAGGATGCCCTTCTCCTCGAACAGCCGCACCGTGCGGTAAACGGTGGCGATCGAGATATGGGAGTCGAGCTGCACGGCACGGCGGTACAGCTCCTCGACGTCCGGGTGGTCCTCGGCCTCCGACAGCACGCGGGCGATGACCCGGCGCTGCCCGGTCATCTTCAGCCCGTGCTCCACGCACAGCCGCTCGATGCTTTGTCCCGCCGGCTGGAACTGCGGGGCTATCGCCTTTGCCGCACGGGCAGCTCTCGGCTTCAAGCCACCCTGCCGCGCCAGATCGCTCAATCGCACACTCCGGTCTCCGGCGCCCGGCTGGTCCAGGCACCATGCCTTCTTTGCGCCCGGGCGGCTGCTGGCGTCAAACACGATGTGGCGTGCCCTCCCTGCGCGGCGCGACGGCTGGGCGCGATGCCGCCTGCGGCGCCGCGGCCCGGCCGGCAACCAGCAGCGCCGCGAGCACCACGGCATAAACCGCAAGCTGCATCCCCGCCGGGCGGTCCGTGTAGCCGATCAGCGCGTGCAGCGCCCGGCCGACGATGCTCTTCTCATCCAGCACGGCCGAGCTGTCCCAAACCGGGCCGCCCCAGCTTGGTAGCAGGTCGGCCTGGATCAGGAACCCCGCCGCCTGCGCCGCCATGCCGGCCGCCAAGAGCGACAGCATGACGTTGGTCACGCGGAAAAGCTGCCGCGTCGGGATGCTGAGGAGGCCGCGGTACAGCAGGGCCGCGACCGCGCCGCCGCCGAGCAGGCCCAGCACGCAGCCGCCCACCAGCGCCAGGCCGCCCTCGCCCCCGGCGGCGAGGCCGTACAGGAACAGCACGACCTCCGACCCTTCCCGCAGGATCGCGACGCCCACCACCACGGCCAAGGCCAGCAGGGAGCGGCGGCCCTCCGACACGGCGCGGCCGAGCGCCTGCATTTCGCCTGCCATCTCCCGCCCGTGCCGGGCCATCCAGATGTTGTGCCATCCCAGCATCACCGCCGCGACCAGCAGGATGGCGGCGTTGAACACCTCTTGCCCGGAGCCTTGCAGGGCATCGCCGATGGCGCCCGCGAACACCGCGACGACGCAGGCACCAAGCAGGCCTCCCAGCACCCCGCCCGCCACCCAGCCGGCCCGCCCGCCCATGCCGCGCGTCGCGCTGAGCACGATGCCCAAGACGAGCCCGGCCTCGAACACCTCCCGGAACACGATCAGCGCGCTTGCCAGCATGGTCGCTACTCTCCGGCCACGATCAGGGCGCCATGCGCCTGGTCCTGATGGAATTCGTCGGCGAAGGGGTAACGTCCGGCGGCGAGCGGGCCGACCCGGATCGTCGCGTCCCGCCCGGCGGAGATGACCTTCTCCGCCCCCAGTTCGCTGCTTTCGAACTCGGCCGGCGTGTCGTCGGCGTTATGCACGACCAGAACCAGCCGCTTGCCGGCCGGCACGGCGAGTTCGGCCGGGTCGAAGGCATGGTTCTTGAGCGTCATGCGGAACGTCAGCGGCTCGTCCGCCCGAACGGGGGACGGGGACGCCACCAACGATGCCAGGGCCATGACGCCCAATAGGTGAAGCCGCATGGAAACCGTCCCGAGATGATTGCAAACGACTCTCAATTGCATTACTCCGGCGTCAAATGCAAGTGATTTGCAATTGGGAGCCTACGATGCGGCAACGGCGTATGACGGTATGGGGCGGTTTGGCATTGGCAGCGGCCGGGGCGCTGCTGGCGGCGGCGCGGCCGGGCGGCGCCGCGCCGGCGCTGCGCCCCGACCTCAACGCCGTCAATTTCAGCGCCGCCATCTGCAACGCGCATCCGCCCCGGCTCGCCCACGCCTACGCCCGCGGGATCGAGTTCGTGGCGCCGGGCAGCGTGGTCGCCGTGGCCGATCCCGCCATCAGCAGCGAGGACCATGCCGAGCTGCTGTTCAAGCTGGGCCTGCTGGAAGGCCATTTGATGGTTGGGCGCGAACTGATCGACGCCAAGCAGACGCAACTGGCCTTGCCGCATTTCGGCCACCCGATCCGGGAGCTGTACGACGACATCTCTGGCGAGCTGGCGCGCCGGGGCGTGACCGGCTTCGACGGCGAGCTGATCGCGCTGGAAGCGCTGGCCGCGGGCAAACCGACGGACCCGGCGACCACGGCGCAGTACAACAAGGTGATCGGCATCGTCGCCGCCGTGCGCGCCACCGTGCCCGCCGGGCTGCTCGACAACGAGCGCTTCATGCTGGGCGTGCTGGGGGAGGTCGCGACCATCTCCGCCGAGGACTACAGCGAATCCATCGAGGGCAACCGCATCGAGAAGCCGGTGGAGTACCACGACAGCCGCGGCTACCTCACCTATGCCGACCGGGAGCTGCGCCGCCTGGAAGGCCGACCAGCCCTGCGCGGCGACCCGGGCCTTGCGCTCGCGCGGGCCAAGCTCACGGAGATGCGCGCCGTCACCGGCGCGTTGCTGCCGCCGGAGCGCCCGGTGCTGTCGGTCGCCGCCTACAAGGAGATCGTCGCGCAGTTCAAGCAGGCACAGGCGGCGGCTCGCGCCTGACCTGGCCCCCGCCTGACCTGGCATGACCGGCTTGGAAGTCTGATTTGGATGCACGGCGTTTATTCCGACACCGCCCTGGTGCTGCCGGGCGACTGGCTGGTCTGGCTCGCGACCAGCGCCGTCCGGATGGCGCTTTACCGGCTGCAAGGCTGGCACGGGCCGCTTCGCCTGCTGCATGTCGGCGGCAGCGCCGTGTTCTTCGGCGCCATCGTGCTGCTGGACCTGCGGCTGCTGGGCCTCTTGGGCCGGGACATCGCGCTCGACGCGCTGGCGCGGCTCGTGCTGCCCATCACTCATGCCGCGTTCGCAATCGCGATGCTCACGGGGGTGCTGCTGTTCCTGTACGACCCGATCCAGACCGGCAGCCATAGCTGGTTCCTGCCCAAGCTGCTGCTGCTCGCCGCCGCCCTGGCCAACGCGGCGGTGTTCAGCTTTCCCAAGCGCATCGGCCTGCGCCGCATCGGCGGCGGCGCGCTGACCCGGCACGCGCGGCTGGCCGGCGCCTTGTCCCTGGTCCTGTGGACCGGCGTGAT
>CAXTUO010000478.1:0-3790 GCA_964247175.1 uncultured Acetobacteraceae bacterium
CGGTGACGCTGTTCGTCCCGGCTTGCATGAGGCCGGAAAACGCGAACGTCTGAAAAGCGCTTTGACCGACTTGGGAATATTGGGCCGTCACTTGGTTGTAGTCGAAGATCAAGCCGTCGATCGCCACCTCCAAGGACGTTGGCGCGGAGTAGTCGCCGTTGCGGTAGATGCCGTTCGTAACGATGCTCGCCAGGTCGCCGGTGCTGATCCCAAGGTTGTAAGGCCCGGTCCCGGTCGAGGCCAGGTTGCCGACGACGCGCTGGCCGCGCACGGTGACGGTGCTGTCCATGAGGAGCCTGTTGTCCGGCGAGTCGCTCGTCACCGTGCCGGGGGGCGGGAGATTGATGTTGACCGAGCCGCTCGGGTCGATCGGCGTTGCCGAGGCGTACGCAATCGACATGGCTCCGAGCGCAATGAACGCAACGGCCCGCAAGGTGGTCCGCATCGCCATCGGAAGTTTTTCGCACTTCGCCGCTGCTGATGAAGTGGTGAGGCGGGGAGCAAGACTTGACATGGGTGGAGACCTTTCGTGGTCAGGCTGAACGATTGGGCCAGCCCGCGCGTCCGACACTCTTCACGAGTTCAACTCTCACACTACCAAATGTTTTGGATTCGAATCAATCCGGTGGTGCAATCCGGGGTTCGGTAAATGCCAGCCCATTACGGCATCTGCCGGACCCAGCTTTCCGTTCGCGTGCGCCTCAAACTCCTGCTTCGGGGCAGCCTTGTTCCAGCCTTGTCCGCTTGTGCATATCAGAAGCTTGTTTCGTCAGTTCCGGCCAAGTTGGCGGTGCCCTGTGAACAATAAATGACACAACAAGCGCCCACGATTGATGAAAACCCTGTTATCACTATTTCGTGAGTGTTGCTTCGGCCTCGGCCCGAGGCTTGCCAACGGGGTTTGCAGTGGGTCCAGAGCACCGGGTCAGACACCGCCTGTCCGCATCCTGCTCGCCGAGGACGACCCGCTGCTGCAGGAACTGTTCCGCGGGGCCATGTCCTCCGCAGTGCCCCAGCCATGCCCGGGCCGCGCGCTAATGGATCGGATCGCGTTCCGCCCGGACGGGGCGTCCCGGTTCGGCCGCAAGTCCTTGGCCGCGGCCGGCGCGATCGGGCTGCTCGCCGCCGCCGTTCTCGCCTTCAGCGTGGTCGAGCTGCCGCGCCGGCAGCGCGAAGCGTCGCGCTGGGTCGGGCACACGCTGCAGGTGCTGGAACAGGCGGCGACAGTTGACGCGGACCTCGCCACGGTCGTGAGCGAGGGGCGCGGCTTCCTGCTGGACCGGACCGCCGACAGCATCGGGCGCTTCGAGGCCGCGTCCCGGCAGACCGCGGGCGACCTCGCCGGACTGCGCGCGCTCACGGCCGACAACCCTGTGCAGCAGGCCGCGCTGGACCGCCTCGACCCTCTCGTGGCGGCGCGCATCGACGTTCTGCGCGGGCTGATCAAGCGCGTGCAGGCGGGCGACGAGGACGGCGCGGCGCGCCTGGTGCGGACCCAGCGCGGCCGGGCACTGGCGGACCAGGTTCGCGACGCGATGCAAGGCATCAGGGTGGAGGAGCGCCGCCTGCTTGATGTGCGCAACGAGGCGGAGCACGGCGCCGAGCGGCTGATGATGGCCAGCTTGGTCGGCGGCGGCGTGCTTGCCGTCGCAAGCGGCCTGTTCATGGTCGCGCTGCTGATCGGCCGCAAGCGCGAGCGCGCGCACTTGGCCGACCTGCGCGAAGGCGAGACGAGGCTGCGCGTCCTGAACGAAGACCTTCAACGCCGCGCCGAAGAGTTCCAAACGCTTGCCGACAACATCCCGACGCTGTGCTGGATGGCCGGTGCGGACGGGCACAACCCCTGGTTCAACCGGCGCTGGCACGACTACACCGGCAGCGATCCCGGGAGCCAGGAAGGCCGGGGCTGGGAAGCGGCGCACAATCCGGATGTCCTGCCGGAGGTGGCCGAGCGCTGGCGGCATTCGCTGGCCACCGGCGCGCCGTTCGAGATGACGTTCCCGCTCAAGGGCGCCGACGGCGTGTTCCGCCCGTTCCTCACCCGCGTCGTGCCGATCCGCGGCCCAGACGGCCGGATCGCGCGCTGGTTCGGCACGAGCACCGACATCACGGAGCAGCAAGAGGCGGAGCGGGCCATCGCGCGGCACCGCGACGAGCTTGAGCGCCTGGTCGGGGCGCGCACGGCCGAGCTGTCCGC
The DNA here is from genome assembly GCA_964247175.1 of uncultured Acetobacteraceae bacterium. GTDB lineage: Bacteria > Pseudomonadota > Alphaproteobacteria > Acetobacterales > Acetobacteraceae > CAHJXG01. The sequence goes on from CAXTUO010000478.1 coordinate 2,198, forward strand.
GAGCGAGGCGCGCTACCGGATGCTGGCGGACAACACGAGCGACGCGATCACCGTGCTCGACCTTGATCTCCGCCGCACCTACGCCTCGCCCGCGTGTCGGAAGCTGTTCGGCTACGGGCCGGAGGAGATGCTCGGCCACGGGCCGACCGCGACGGCGCACCCGGACGACCGGGACGAGGTTTATGCCCGGCTACGCCGCCTCGCGTCGGGCGACGCCGAAGGGGAGCGGGTCGTCAACCGCATCCGGCACAAGGAAGGGCGCCTGGTCTGGGTGGAAGCGGGCTTCAACCTCGTGCGCGACGCCGAGGGTCGGCCCGCCTCCATCATCTGCACCATGCGCGACGTGTCTGAGCGTCAGGCGCAGGCCGACACGCTGCACGCGGCCAATGCGGAGCTGGAGCGCCTGGCGCGGCATCTCGCGCGGGCAAGGGACGCGGCGGAGCGGGCGAGCCGGGCCAAGTCGCGTTTCCTGGCCGGCATGAGCCATGAGTTGCGCACGCCGCTCAACGGCATCCTGGGTTATGCGGAGCTGCTGCGCATGGAAGGCGGGCTGAGCACGGGACAGAACGCTCGGGTGGGCGCTATGCTGGGCGCCGGCCAGCACTTGTTGGAGATGATCAACGGCGTGCTCGACCTGTCCGAGATCGAGGAGGGGCGCGTCGAGCTACGGCCCGCCGCGATCAACCTGCGCAGCCTCGCGAACGCCTGCCTCGACCTGGTGCGTCCCACGGCAGATGCGAAGGGGCTGGCGCTGACCATCGACGTGGCTCCCGGCACGCCTCCCGGCATGACCGCCGACCCGACCCGGCTGCGGCAGGTGCTGCTGAACCTGCTCGGCAACGCCGTGAAGTTCACCGCCCGGGGCGCGGTCGGTCTTCGGCTCGCGGCGGCCGGGGACCGGCTACGGATCGAGGTGGCGGACACCGGACCCGGCATCCCGGCTGAGCGCCGCCATCGCTTGTTCCAGGACTTCGAGCGTCTCGGCTCCGAGGCGACCACGACGGAGGGGGCAGGCCTCGGCCTCGCCCTTTCGGCCCGGCTCGCGGCGCTGCTGGGCGGGCGCCTGGGCCATGAGGACAATCCCGGCGGCGGCAGCGTGTTCTGGCTGGAGCTGCCGCTGACGGCGCCCAAGGCGGTCCTTGCGCCGGCAGCGGCGACCGCGCTCGACAACCCCAGCCTGCCGGACGCGTGGCCAACGCCGCCTCTTCGCGCGGAGGCGGCCGGGAACGCCATGCAGGCAGCGCCGGCGACCGCTGCGGGCGGTCGGCTTTGCGTGCTCGTCGTGGACGACGTGGTGATGAACCGCGACATCGCCGGGGCATTTCTGCGCGCGGCCGGCCACGAGGTTGCCTGCGCGGAGGGCGGTGCCGAGGCGGTCGAGTTCGCCGCGGTCTTGGACTTCGACGTGGTGCTCATGGACGTGCGCATGCCTGGGATGGACGGCCTGGAAGCAACCCGCCGCATCCGCGCGCTCGCCGGCCCGCGCGGGCAGGTGCCGATCGTGGCCCTGACCGCGCAAGCCTTCGCCGAACAAGTGGGCGAGTGCCGGAAGGCCGGCATGGACAGCCACCTGGCGAAGCCCTTCACCCCCGA
>CAXTUO010000479.1:0-3772 GCA_964247175.1 uncultured Acetobacteraceae bacterium
AGCCTGCCAGCCGTTGGTCGGTGGGCCGCGAGCTGAACCGCCGGGTGAAGGTGCGGTTCGACGAGCTTGCGATCGAAAGCCCGCTCACCTCGTATCGCGTGCTGAGCGCGCCGCCCGCGCCGGCGCCCGCCTTGACAGCAGACCCGGCCCCGGCGGCGCCGGTCCCGGAAAAACCAGTTCAGGAAAAACCGGTTCAGGAAAAGGTGGCATGAGCAGTTTCGATCCCTGGACGGCGGCGCTGCGCGACCACGGCTACGCCTTCGTGCAGGCGCCGGCGATGGCGGACGCGCTGCGGGCGGCTGGGCTGTCCGACTGGGATGGCTTCGCCCGCACCTGGGACGACCTGGGCCTCGACACCTACATGGCCGACGGGGGCCGCTACCGGAAGCGCCGCCATGCCGCATTCCTCGTGAGCCGGGCAGGCGCCGTGCGCAAGCCGGACCAGCCGCATTACCAGAGCCGCGACTACAACGCGCTGAACGGCGGCATCGCCCGCTGGTTCGACCCGGTCACGCCCGCCGCGGCCGGGTCCGCCGCGTTCCGGGCGATCCTGCAAACCTGCCACGACTTGTTCGACGGCCTGACCTCCGCGCCCGCCTGGCACGTCGAAGCGCACCAGTTCCGAATCGAGGCGCGCCCGGGCCAGGCCGGCCAGCCGACGCCCGAGGGCATGCACCAGGACGGCGTGGACTGGGTGCTGGTGCTGATGGTCGGCCGGGTCAACATCGCGTCCGGCACGACCAGCATCCACGGCCTGGACCGCACGCTGCTCGGCAGCTTCACCCTGGAAACGCCGATGGACGCGGCGCTGGTGGACGACCACCGGGTGTTCCACGGGGTCACGCCCGTGCAGCCGCTAGATCCGGAGCAGCCCGCCCACCGGGACGTGCTGGTGGTCACCTTCCGGCGCGAAACCGCGCTTCCGGGCCTCTGAGGTGTCGAGCGAGGACTGCCGGCTGGCCGGCAGCGTCAGCAACGCTTGCAGCCCCGGCGACGCATCCAGGAGGCGCAAGGCGCCGCCATGCAGTTCCGCCACCGCTCGCACCAGCGTCAGCCCCAGGCCGTAGCCGGGCGTGTTGCGCGCCGCCTCCCCCCGGAAGAACCGGTCGGCCGCACGGGCCTGGTCCAGGGGCGGGATGCCCGGCCCGCCGTCGAGCACCGCGATCTCCAGCGACTCCGGCCACGCGCCGGGGACGCGGCGCGCCCGCAGCGTGACCGTGCCGCCGGCGGGCGAGAACTTGATCGCGTTGTCCAGCAGGTTCGCCACCGCCTGCTGGATCAGCTCCCGGTCGCCCCAAACCGGCAGCGGCTTGGCGGCCCGCAGCACGAGCGTCAGCCCGCGCTCCTCGGCAACCGCGCCATAAAGCTCGGCCAGGTCCGCGAGCAGCGGGCCGACATCCAGCGCCGCAAAGGCGTAGCGCCCGGCGCCGGCCTCGATCTCCGCGATGCGCAGCAGCGCCTGGAACACCGCGGTGACGCCATCGAGGTCCATGACCGCGCGCTCCACCGCGGCGCGAAGCTCGGCCGCGTTTCCGGCATGGGCCGCCGCGTCCTCCAGCCGGGCGCGGGCGCGGGTGATCGGGGTGCGGAGGTCGTGCGCGATGGCGTCGGACACTTGGCGCACGCCGTCCATCAGCCGGCTGATCCGGTCCAGCATGTCGTTGAAGGTTTCCGCCAGCCGGTCGAACTCGTCGCCCCGGCCCGACAGCCCGATGCGCGGCGGCAGCTCGCCGGCCGAGATCGCCGCCGTGGTCTTCGTGACATGCCCCATCATGCGCGTGAACATCCGCCGCACCGTGAGCGCCCCCGCGAGGCCCATGATGCCGACCGGCGCCAGGGCCCAGGCCATCATGTCGGTCAGCAGGCGCTGCAGCGCGGCGCGGGCCCGCACGTCCCGCCCCACCAGCAGCGCCGTGCCGTCCGGCAGCGCGAAGCGGCGGAGCCGGGCCAGGCTGCGCTCGCCGTGATGCCGGGTCGGCAGCTCATAAACGACGCCTTCCTGCGCCACGGCCGCCGGCCAGGCCGGCAGGTTGCCGCTCAAGCGCTGGCCCGCCGGGTCGAGCACGAGGTAAACGCCGTCATCGTCGGCGTCGCCGGCCAGGCGGGCCTCGATGTTCGCCAGCAGCGCCGTGGTGCCGCCATCCTGCCAGCGAAGGGACAGCACCTGCGCGTCGGCGCGGATGGCGGTGTCCACCTGGGCGTTCAGCAGACCGATCGTGGCCCACCACAGCAGCAGCATCAGCGTCAGTACGCTCAAGGCGAACAGCCCGGCATAAGCCAGCGCCAGCCGGACGCCTGCGGAGCGGAACAGCCGGCGCAGCCCGCCGGCGTTGGACCGCATCGCGCCTATTCGCCGCGCAGCATGTAGCCGGCGCTGCGGACGGTCTGGATGGACGCCGCGTCGAACGGCTTGTCGATCTTCTGGCGAAGCCGGGATACATGCACGTCGATCACATTGGTTTGCGGATCGAAATGATAATCCCACACGCCTTCCAAAAGCATCGTGCGCGTCACCACCTGCCCGGCGTGCCGCATCAGGAACTCCAGCAGGCGGAACTCCCGCGGCTGCAGGTCGATCTTGCGCCCGCGGCGGCGCACCGTGCGGGACAGCAGGTCCATCTCCAGGTCGCCGACCACGAGCCGCGTCGCGCTCTGTGCCGCGCTTTGGGCCGCCCGGCCCCGGCGCATCAGCGCCTCCACCCGCGCGAGCAGCTCGCTGAACGCGAACGGCTTGGTCAGGTAGTCGTCGCCTCCCGCTTGCAATCCCCGCACGCGGTCGTCCACGCCGACCATGGCCGACAGGAAGAGCACCGGGGTCTGGTTGTCCTGCGCGCGCAGCGTTTGCAGCACCCCCAGGCCGTCCAGCCCGCCGGGGAGCATGCGGTCCAGTATGATGGCGTCGAACGGCTCCCGGGTTGCGAGCGACAGGCCGTCCGCGCCGTTGCCGGCCTGCGCCGCCTCGTGCCCAGCCTCCCGCAGGCCCTTCAGCACGAAGCCCGCCACGTCCGTATCATCCTCGACCACCAGGATTCGCATGGTTCAGCTCGGCGCCTTCAACTCGGCGCTTCTTGGGCGCGGCGGCCGACCGTGACCGGCAGGTCGAAGCTTTGCCCGCCGCGTCGCACGGACAGCTTGACGGCGCTGCCGGGCTGGGCGGCGGCGACCGCACGGATCAGGCCGCGGGCGCTGTCCACATGGTCGCCGTTGACAGCCAGCACCACGTCGCCCGGCCGCAGCCCGGCGCGCGCCGCGGGGCCGGTGCGGTCGATGCCCGCGATCTCCACGCCGCTGTTCGCCACCCGGCCCGGCGCGTCCTGCACGGACACCCCGAGCCAGCCGCGATCGATCCGCCCCTTGTCCCGCAGTTGCGCCACGATCCGGGTCGCGATCTCGCTCGGCACCGCGAAGCCGATGCCGACCGACCCGCCGGTCGGCGACACGATGGCGGTGTTCACCGCGATCACCTCGCCGTCCAGGTTGAAGGTCGGCCCGCCGGAGTTGCCGGGGTTGATCGGCGCGTCGATCTGCAGGAAGTCGTCGAACGGCCCGGCGCCGATGTCCCGCCCGCGCGCCGACACGATCCCTGCCGTGACCGAGCTGCCCAGCCCGAACGGGTTGCCGGCGGCGAGAATCCAATCGCCGACCTCCACCGCGCGGCTGTCACCCCACCTCACGTAGGGAAGGGGGGTCGGGCTGCTCACCCGGATCACCGCGATGTCCGTCAGGTCGTCCGAGCCGATCAGCCGCGCCGGCAGCTCCGTCCCGTCCGCCA
>CAXTUO010000480.1:0-1840 GCA_964247175.1 uncultured Acetobacteraceae bacterium
GCCTGGCCCTGGGCGACGCGCTCTTCGTCGCAGGACTGTACATCGCGGCCTGCGAGCCGCCGCGGCCGTTGCGCCGCCGGGTCTCCCGGCCTGGCCAGGCGCCCATCCGGTTCACGAGCTGAGCGCCGGGACACTCGTTGGTCCCGCACGCCGTCACGCCCCCTGCGCCGCGCCGCAGTCCGCCAACCACGCCGTCGTCTCCGTCGCGTCGCGGGCGTCCACGCCTCGCCCCGACGCGCCAGCCCCACAGCACGCGCCACCCCGTGCGCCTCCTGGCAGCGCCGGTGTGCCATCACCAGCAGTGTGCCCGCTTCCAGCGCCAACGCCTCCGCACGCTCGTCCAGCCAGTGCCCGCCCTCCAGGCGCGCCTGCTCGACATCCCGCAGCGCCGCCGCGCAATGACCCGACGCCCAAGCCGCATCCGCGCAGGCCCGAAGCGCCGCAGCCGCCACTGGCGCCAGCAACCCGTCCAGCGCCAGGTGACGCTCGGACGGGGCAAGCGGGAGCACCTGCTCAGCAACGTGCCGCGCCGTTTCCTCGTCCACCCGGTCCCGCAAGTCCGCCGCCGGCATCGCAAGCCCCAGGCTGTCCGCCGTGAACAGCACCTCCCGCACGTCCGGCTCCACGTCGCAGACACGCCCCATCAAGGGCCGCGCCGCCCGCCTGGACGGGAACAACACCACGTCCGTCGCTTCCGACAAGTCCTCGTCAAGCATCCGGCTCGCCTTCCTCCGCCGAACCGAAGCCTACGCTCGGCCTGTACGGCACCGCAAGCCCGGCGACTTGCTTGGGCGATGGCAAGGATTCCGTCTTATGCCGATCTCGGCATAAGACGGATCATGCCGAGTTCCGGGTTATGCCGAGTAGGATCAGCGGTCCTTGGTGTGCCGGTCTCCATCGCTCCGGGTGGCTCGGCATAATCGGGGGACGATGGCGGACGCCGGATGTCCAGCATCGGCGAGCTCCCCCATCATCGGTCGCCGATGTCTTGGTCTTGGCCAGGATCGGGGGCGGCTTAGGGGCATCCGGTTATGCCGACGATGGAAGCGCAGAATGGCTCCTATACCAACGTGCTACCGCCGTCGATCGGGCGGCGCTCGGCATAACCCGGAACTCGGCATGATCCGTCTGCGCGTTCACACAGGCGTGGCCGTGACCGGTGGTTGCTTGTAGCTGGGCGACCAGAGCATAGCGGCGGTGTCAGTTTTCAAAGTTGGTGTCAGCGGGAGCAACGTGTTTCCGCCATTTGTGACCCCCGGATCATCACAGTCGGTATCACTGACGACCGGAGTGGGCGTCAGCTTGGGGACGGGTTTTGGGAAAGTGGCACCCGCTACCGGTCCCCGGGTGGCGGGGTGGCTTCCCGTTGTGTGCTCCTTTGCGGGAAGGCGCAAAAGACCGTTATCACGTAATTGTCACGCTTCCAGCTTTACCAACAGCTTGCCGATGTTGTGCCCCTTGAACAGGCCGACAAAGGCCTCTGGCGCCTGGTCCAAACCTTCCACAATCGTTTCCGGTGCATGGAGCTGGCCGCTGTCCAGCCATTCCCGCACCTGCGCCTCGAACGTGGCAAAGGCGGTGTCCACGTGATCGGCGTTGAGGAAGCCTTGCAGGCGGATACGCTTGACGATCAGCGACATGAGAAGCTCATGCACGCCATGGTCCGGTGCGCCCGGCGCCCCGTTGTACCCCGACACCAGTCCGCAGACGGGCACGCGCGCGTCGTTGTTGAGGTGCGGCCATACAGCCTCGCGAACATGACCGCCGACGTTCTCGAAATAGATGTCGATGCCGTTCGGCAGGGCGTGCCTCAGCCTGCCGGCAAGGTCCGGCGCGCGAT
>CAXTUO010000480.1:1850-3770 GCA_964247175.1 uncultured Acetobacteraceae bacterium
CGATAGTCGAGGCAGGCGTCGTACCCGAGCTCCTCCACGACGTGGCGGCATTTGTCGGCGCCGCCCGCGATCCCCACGACACGGCACCCGAGCAGGCGTCCGACCTGGCCGACGACGGACCCGACCGCCCCGGCAGCGGCCGACACCACCAGCGTCTCGCCCGCCTTGGGTTCGCCGATGGCGGTGAGGCCCCACCAGGCGGTGAAGCCGGTCATGCCGAGGACGCCAAGCGCCTGCGAGGGCTGCGCCATGTTCTTCGGCAAGCGGCGCAGGCCGGTCCCGTCCGAGACGACGAAGCTTTGCCAGCCGCCGTCGGGCACCACCACCAGGTCGCCTTCCGTGAAGTCGCCACGGTGCGAGGCCACGACCCGCGCGACGGTGCCGCCGCCCGGTGGCGCATGGAGGGCATAAGGAGGGGCGTAGGAATCCACGCTGTCGTTCATCCGCCCGCGCATGTACGGGTCGAGCGACAGATAGAGGTTGCACAGCAGCAGCTCGCCCGCCCCGGGAGCGGGCATTGAACCGTCGATTATGCGGAAGTCGCCGGGCTTGGGCGCGCCTTCCGGACGTTTGGCGAGCAGCACTTGTCGATTAATGGTCTGGGTCATGGCAGTCCTCGTGTCATTGGCAGCCATACCGGCGTGCGCCGGCACAGGCATGGTCAGCCGGCGAAACGCTCGCGTAGGAAAGCCAGCACGTCTGCATCGGCCTGACGGATGACGGTGAAGTGGTCCGCGCCGTCATAGCGCTTGTAGGTGACGGGAGCGCCGGAACGCTTCAGTTGCTCCGCGAACGGCGTCTGGAGCGGTTCGAGGACGAACGGATCGGCCGTTCCCTGGACGATCAGCACCGGCTTGCGCAGCGTGAAGCCCGGCGTCACGGCCGGATCGTTGGCGGCGAGGAAAGCGCGCATTTGCGGCTGCTGCGCCCAACCGGCCGTAAGCCCCCTGAAGGCAGCGCCCTTGGCCTTGACCGCCGCATCGATCGTGCCGATCGCCTTGACCGAGCAGAGCGAGCGGAAGCGCGGCAGGGTTGTGGCCAGGTCCTGTCCCATCACCGAGGCTTCCTTGAACGACTGCTGCGTGACCTTGAGCCCGGTCGCCATCAGCGCGCCCTGGAACTGCTGCATCATCTGCCCTTGCAGCGCGGCTTCCTGGGTGGCGGCCGCCTTGCCTTCGGCCCCGAAGCGGGCAGCGTGCGCCTCGATCGCGACATAGGGCGCCATGGCAACGGTGCCGACGAAGGTCAGCCCCCTCGCCTCGCCGGCAACCGCCTCGACCCCCAGGACGCCGTGCCCACCGTCCGAGTGGCCGACCACCGCCCAGCGATCGGCCAGGCGCGGTTCCGCCTCGCGCGCCGCGACGACACCCGCCACCAGCGACCGGGCGAGACTGGACAGGCTGTAATAGGGATACGGGGTCGTCGCATCAGGACCGAGCCCTTCGAGGTCGGGCGCGACCACGGCGTAGCCCGCGTCGATAAACTGGCCGACCTGCCAGGCATAATCGCTCTTGAAGCCGTCGCGCGTCAGGCCGCCGTCAAGCTCGGGCGTCTGGCTCGGGGCGCAGCTCTTCTGCCCTGGCGTGGTCGTGCCATGCTCCCAGGCCACGATCGGCCATCCGCCGGCCGGAGGCGTGCCCTTCGGCACCAGCAGCAGCGTCGTTGCCGGCACTGGCTTGCCAGCGACGCCGCGCATGGTGTGGTGGAGCAGGCGCACGTCGGCGTTGATCCCCGGTATGGCAGGGCTGGCCGTCGCCGCGCGCAACGTGGCCGACGCGGTATCGCGGTCAGCGACCTGTGCAGGTGCGGCGCTCGCAAGCGCGAGCGAGGCGGCAAGCACGGATGCAACGACGGCATGGCCGTGCCGCCGCAAAGATAAGCGTCTCATGGAAGGATGCTCCGGTTGGATCGGGTCAAATC
>CAXTUO010000481.1:0-3769 GCA_964247175.1 uncultured Acetobacteraceae bacterium
AGCGGAGCCAATCGCACCCGCGGCGTGTGCCGGGGTGCCTGACCGTCCCGCGGCTCGCGGCTCAGCTCGATGTCACTGCGCACTGGATTTACGACCGCATCCACAACGGCACGATTGCGATCGCACGGGACGAGCGCACGGGCAGCCGTGTTGCACGGATCGAAGATTTGGGTGCAGTTGCCCCAGCCCCGTCTGGGGGTCACGCCATAAGGCGGGTGCTGGATTCACGTTAGGCCGAACAGGGCATGAACGAACGGCGGCTTAGGATCGGGCGAAAGGGGCTCGTGCCCGTTTGACGATCCCAGCCACGGTGTTCTTGCTCAGCCCCACTTCGAACGGCTTGCAAACAAAGACGGCGCAGTCCTCAATGCGCCCACGCACGTCCGCCTCGGGCGCCGAGCTCACGACGATGCAGGGGATGTCGCGTTGCGCCTTGACGGCCCACATCGCTTGCAGCATCCCGGTGCCGTCGAGGACCGGCATCATGTAGTCGGCGGCCACCAAGTCCGGGCGTGGACCTCCGACCAGACGCTGCAGTCCCTGGTGCCAGATCGCGAAACGATATACGCTATGGTGCAAGACTGAACAAAGTTGCGCGCACCACCGGCAAATGCTGTATGGACCCGGTGCAATGGCCCCAAAAACACCAGCGGAGGCGCCCTTTACGGCATAGTGAATTTCAGCTTATGAGACAGAACCATTTCACCGAGGCCAGCCTGGACATGCTTCCGCAACCCCCAAGCTGCACACGCGAGCTTCGATGAGCGCCAGCGACCCCGATCTGAATGCGAAGGCGCGCACCGGCATCAAGGGGCTCGACGCAATCCTGGCTGGCGGCCTGCCTTGCGGCGAGCTCCATCTGGTTCAGGGCAGCGCGGGAACGGGGAAGACCACGGTCGGCCTGCAGTTCCTGCTGGACGGCGCGGCGGCGGGCGAGACGGTCCTGTTCATCACCTTCGCCCAGACCGAGGCGGCGCTGCGGAAGATCGCGGCCTCGCACGGATGGTCGCTGGACGGGATCAACGTCCATGAGCTGACAGGGGCCGATGCCGGCGACCAGGCGGAGCAGACCTTGTTCCACACCGCCGACGTCGAGCTGGGCGAAACGACCAGCGCCATCTTCGCGGCCATCGAGCGTGCGCAGCCCGACCGCATCGTGCTGGACTCCGTGGCCTCCATCCGCCTGCTGGCGGACGACCCGCTGCGTTACCGGCGCCAGCTGCTCACGATGCGGCGGTTCCTCGCCCAACGGCCGAGCACCATTCTGCTCCTGGACGGCTCGGAGCCTGACCCGGCGCTGGAGGACATCGTGCACGGCGTGCTGCAGCTGGAGCGCGTGACGCCCGAATACGGCGACGTCCACCGCCGCCTTTCAATCATCAAGATGCGCGGCATGGCCTTCAACGGCGGCTACCACAACTACCGCATCCGGCCCGGCGGCCTGGACGTCTACCCCCGCATCCGACCGCAGGAGCGCGACGGGCATGCCACTCCGGAAACGCTGAAGAGCGGCGTCGCCGGCTTGGACCTGCTGCTCGGCGGCGGCCTGGAGGAGGGGACGGCCTGCCTCGTCATCGGGCCGACCGGGACGGGCAAGTCCTCGGTCGCCACGCTGTATGCCTTCGAAGCGGCCAAGCGGGGCAAGCGGGCCGTGCTGTTCTGCTTCGACGAGCGCCCGGAAACCTTGCTCGCGCGCTCGGAGGGCCTCGGCATGAAGCTGCGGCCCCTGGTCGCGGACGGCTTGATCGTCATCAAGCCCATCAGCACCGCCGAGCTGTCCCCTGGCGAGTTTTCCCAGCTGGTGCGGGAGGCGGTCGAGGAGGGCCAGGCCAAGGTGGTCCTGATGGACAGCCTGACCGGCTACTTCCATTCCATGCCGCAGGAGGAGGCGCTGCTGTCGCAGATGCACGACCTGCTGACCTACATGAGCCAGAACGGCGTGCTCTCGATCCTGGTCGTGTCGCAGCACGGGCTCATCGGCCAGGGCATCCAGGGGCCGCTCGACGTCAGCTACATGGCGGACACGGTCGTGCTGCTCCGCCACTTCGAGGCGGGCGGGTCCGTGCGCAAGGCGATCTCGGTCATCAAGAAGCGGAGCGGGCCGCATGAGACCACCATCCGCGAGCTGAAGCTCGCTCCCGGCGGCATCTCGGTCGGGGAGCCGATCAAGGACTTCTCCGGCGTGCTGTCCGGCATGCCGACCTTCCAGGGCCAGGTGAGGCGGTAATCGACGCCGCCCCGGAACCGCCGGCGGGCCAGGCCGGGTCCGAAAACGAGACCGTCCTGGTGCTCGCCCCGTTCGGGCGAGACGCCGAGCTGGCCTGCAGGCTGCTGTCGGAAGCCGAACTTGCCTGCCGGCTCTGCCGCAGCATCGACGACCTTCATCGTCAGCCGGCCGAGAGCTGCGGCGCGATCCTGTTGACCGAGGAGGTGCTGGCCGAAAACGCGATCCGCGTCCTGTCCGCCCTGCTCGACACACAGCCGGCCTGGTCCAGCCTGCCCGTCGTCGTGTTCGTGGGCAGCAAGAACCGCCGGCCCGAGTTGATCGAACGGAGCCTGCCGGAGGCGCTCGGCCTGAGGCGGGGCATCATCCTCCTTGAGCGTCCGATTAGGGTCGCGAGCTTCGTGTCGGTCATGCGGTCGGCCGTGCTGACGCGGCGCCGGCAATACGAGCTGCGCGACCAGCTGGCCGCGCGGCAGCAGGCCGAAGCCCATGCGCAGATGCTTGCGGAGGAGATGCAGCACCGGATCAAGAACTCGCTCACCATGGTCGGCGCGCTGGCGTCCCAGACATTCCGGCATGGGAGGCCGGTGCAGGAAGCGTTGGACATGTTTTCCGCCCGCCTGAGGTCGATGGCCCTGGCTCAGGACGTGCTGACCCAAAGCAACCACGACGGCGCGGACCTGCATCAGCTGATCAGCCGTGCACTGGAGCCGCATCGTGACCAGGGCAACCCTGACCGCATCGCGATCGACGGACCGCAGGTGTGGATCAGCGGGCGCAGGACCACGGCACTGACCATGGCAATGCACGAGCTTGCAACCAACGCCGTGAAGTATGGCGCATTGTCGGTCGGCTCCGGACGGGTGTCGGTCCGGTGGCGCATCGAAGAAACGCCTGGCATCCGACAGCTGCTCATCGAATGGCGCGAGCATGGCGGGCCGCCGGTAGCCGCTCCGAAGCGGAGGGGTTTTGGCTCGACGCTCGTGGAACGCGGTCTGGCCACGGAACTCGGTGGGCACGCGAGGATGCTTTTCGAGCCGGAGGGCGTCGTCTGCGAGATACGCGCCTCCCTCGATGGGGCGCTGCTGTCAGCTGGTCTGACCGAGGTCGCAACGGCGCGCGACTAGGCAGCGTATTTGCGGCGATGCCGAAGCGGCAACGTGGGTGACCTCGGCCCTTGCCTGAAAGGCTTGGAGCCGGGCAGAGATGCGGCCAGCACCTTGTCCACCACGCTCACGCTGAGCGCAAAGAAGGCAGAGCCACGCGGCGCAGCCAACGGCTCCAGCCAGAAAGCGGCGGTGCCCGGCCAGCACCATACCAGTCAGGTCATCGAAGCGGGCCGCATAGGCCTTGCACCGGCAGCGCCGACGATAGGGCTGCGTGTCGCCGCACCCGTTCTGGATGACCGTGGAATTGACCGCGGCCAGCGTCCAGTGCCGGACCAAATCGGGCTCAGCCGTTGGTAGGGCAAGAAGGTTCGTCAGCTGCGCCTAAGTGAGCGTGCGGCGTCTCGGCATAGCAGTTGTCCCAAATGAGGTACAGTCT
>CAXTUO010000482.1:0-3768 GCA_964247175.1 uncultured Acetobacteraceae bacterium
GTCGAATTCTGCGCGGCGTCCGAGTGGTACTCATGCTCCCGGAACACCGGGACCGGCGCGCCGATCTCCTTCTCGATGTCCCGCAGCCACGCCCGCTGCTCGGCGCTGCACAAGGAGATCGCGTGGCCTTCCCGCCCGGCGCGCGCCGTGCGGCCGATGCGGTGCACGTAGCTTTCCGGCACGTTCGGCAGGTCGTAGTTGAAGACGTGGGACACGTCGTCCACGTCGATGCCGCGCGCCGCGATGTCGGTCGCGACCAGCACCTTCACCGCGCCAGACCGGAAGCCGGCCATCGCCCGCTCCCGGGCACCCTGGGACTTGTTGCCGTGGATCGCCTCGGCGACGACGCCGGCCTTGGTCAGGTGCTCGGCCACCTTGTTGGCCTCGTGCTTCATCAAGGTGAACACGATGGCGCGGACGACCTTGGGCGATTTCACCAGCTTCTCGATGGCGGCCTTCTTGTTGGCCTCATCGACGAACATCATCGTCTGGCGGACGCGCTCCACCGTGGTGGACGGCGGCGCCACTTCGACCCGCACCGGGTTGCGCAGCATGCTGCCGGCGAGTTCCGCGATGCTCGGCGGCATGGTGGCAGAGAACAGCAGGGTTTGCCGGGCCTGCGGCAGGGTGGCGACGATGCGGCGGATGTCGCGCACGAAGCCCATGTCCAGCATCCGGTCGGCCTCGTCGAGCACCAGGACCTCGACCTTGGACAATTCGATGTGGCCCTGGCCCATCAGGTCCAGCAGACGGCCGGGGGCGGCGACCAGCACATCGACGCCGCGGCGCATCGCGTCCACCTGGCGGCCCTGTCCTACGCCGCCGAACACCACGGTGTGGCTCAGCCGCATGTGCCGGGCATAGGTCGCGAAGCTCTCGTCGATCTGCGACGCAAGCTCACGGGTGGGAGCCAGCACGAGGACGCGGCAGCCCTTCGGCGGCGCGGGCACCCGGCGGGCGTCCAGACGCTGCAGGATCGGCAAGGCGAAGGCGGCGGTCTTGCCGGTGCCGGTCTGCGCCAGGCCCAGCAGGTCCCGGCCCTCCAGCAGATGCGGGATCGCGCCGGCCTGGATCGGCGTCGGCGTCGTATAGCCCTCGGTCGCGAGGGCGCGCAGCAAGGGTTCGGAGAGCTTAAGGTCGGCGAATGTCGTCATAAGGAAAGGGCGCCTCCTGGCGCCGGGTCGTCGGGCCGCGCATCTTAATGGGAATGCAAACGGCACAGGGAAACATGCCCTGCGTGGCATGGGACGCGGCGGGACTGCCGCTGGTCTCGGTCGAGGTGTTGGGAGCGAAGGGCGCTTCCGTGTTGGGCGTCGGCTCTCTGCGCACGAGGACACCGGAGGAGGAAGGCTCAAGCAGTCGCAGTCTGCTGCACTGCACATAAACCTAATCACTTAGGAATGCAACTGGATTGTGTCACAAAAGCAACCCATAGGGCAGAAATGCCACAACATCGCCCCGCGAAACCTGCGCGATGCCCCCTCCAACTCAATCAACCCGTACGTTATGGCCCGGGCGGCGTCCGGCGTCAGCGGCGCGCCGCCGAGCGCGGGGCGGCCGCCCGGGAGCTGCGCCCTCAGCCGACTGGGACCGCCAGCGCCTGCACGGCTTCGGCGATGGCGGGGATGTCATCGAGCTGCATCCACGGCAAGGCGAGGTCCGGCACCGGCTCGTCCGACGCCACCGCGACCACGGAGGGATCATCGGGATGGATCATGGACTTGCCGTTCGCGGCCCGGAACACCTCGAGCTTGGGCTGGCCGCCGCGCTTGAACCCCTCCACCAGCACGAGGTCCACGGGACTGAGCCGCGCCAGCAGGTCGGCAAGGTCGGGTTCGGCGTCGCCTCGCAGCTCGTGCATCAGCGCCCAGCGATGGGCAGACGCCACCACAACCTCCTGGGCGCCCGCTTGCCGGTGCTCCCACGAGTCCTTGCCGGGTTGATCCACGTCGAAATCGTGGTGCGCGTGCTTCACGGTCGAGACGCGCAGCCCCTCCCCGACCAGCACCGGGATCAGCCGGCGCAACAGGGTGGTCTTGCCCGCGCCGCTCCAGCCGGCAAGGCCGATCACCCGCATGGGGCACCAACAACGCGAAGAACTGATGGAAATTGTGATGTCATTGGTTCTATCTGCTGTGACCCGCCCGAAGGCATCTCCGAGGCTATGCGGCTGTGTGTGCCATCCGATCCCTGCGGCGTCATGCACATTAGAATTCATGTAGCAGGGGTAACTTTGCCTGGCTGGGACAGCCAGCAACCGTCAGCGTGCCGGCGCGGACGGGCGCGGCCTGCCCATGGCTGCACGTTTCGCGCTCATTCCTGAAACGCCAGCGTCACGCCGCAGGCCGCCGACGCGGCGACCGTGATCGCGCTGCTGTCCTGGGTCGCCGCGATGCAGCCGTCCCGCAGGGCGCGGGAAACCCGGTCCAGCGACAGCGCGCGCAGAGTCAGCGCCGCCATGAACTGCTCGCGGCCTCCGGCCTCGGGCGCGTCGGCGCCGAACTCGGCGTCGAGTGCTGCCGGAGTCACCACATCGATGTTGGCCAGCCCAGCAGACAATCGGCATCCCTCGGCGGTCTGCCGCACGTGCTCCTCGCCGAACATGCGGGCGAACAGGCCGCCGAGCGTTCCCGGCTCCGTGGCGCAGATGATGGCGCGCTGGATGCCCAGCGCGCCGTTCGGGTGCCGGCGCCAGGCATCGTGCCACACCAGATCGGGCGTCAAGTGGTGGCAGAAGAACACCCGGCCGGCGGGCACCGCGTCACGCTCCAGCCGCACGGTGCGGAACGCGGCGTCGCGCGTGTCGCCGGGCAGCTCGACGGGGCGGGAGAACGCTTGGGGCGGCAGCACCGGCACCCCGGCGCCTCCCAGGGCGGCGAAGGCGCTGTCGCTGTCGAACGTCTTGAACACCAGGCCGTTCAGGCCCGCCGGCCAGTCCAGCACGTCCGTCCGACCGTTCGCGCCGGGCGGCACGCCCAGCAGCTCGACGTAATCGGTCCCGAGGATCGCCAAGTTGTTGACCGAACCGAGCGTGTGATGTCCCCGCGGCGTCAGCAGGAAGCCGAGGCGGTGAAAAACCGCGGCGGTCTCCTCCAGCCGGTCGCGGGCGTTGATCACGACGTGGTCGATGGCAGGAATGGGGACGGGAATGGGTTGTGCCATGGAGTCGCTCCGCTGCTGCCGGCTCTTTGTTGGAGCCTGGCGTCCGGCGAGGCTGGCGCATGAGGGGGCCTGGCGTCCAGCCGCGGCCCGCGCGCAGCGCCCGGAAAGCAAAAAGGTCGTCAAACGCAACTAATCGTGTTGACGGACCTGGCTTGTGCCAGTACCCCCGTTAACCGTGAGTAACACTGCGCGCCCTCGTCCGTTCCTGCGCCTCCGCGGCCGTTCGTTCATGGCCGTCGTGCTCATGCCGGATCAGCCGTTGGCGGAATGGATGGCCCAGCTCGACGCGCAGATCGGCCGCTCGCCCCGCTTCTTCGACGGGCGCCCGGTGGTGCTGGACCTGGAAGGCCTGGCCGGCGCGGAGGCCGGGTTCCTCTCCCTGATCGAGGACCTGGCCGCCCGCGCCATCCGCATCATCGGGATCGAGAACGCGGACGAGGCCGCGCTCGGTCCGTTGCTGCCCCGCCTGCCGCCCGTGCTGTCCGGCGGACGCACGGTGGGTCTGCCGGTGCTGGTGCCGGGCGATCCCCCGCCGCCGCCGGAGCCGGAGTCGCCGCCGGAACGCGAGCCGCCCGCCCTGGTGCTCGACCGCCCGGTGCGGTCGGG
>CAXTUO010000483.1:0-3765 GCA_964247175.1 uncultured Acetobacteraceae bacterium
TGTCGCTGTGCGGCAAGGGCGTGTGCTTCGACAGCGGCGGCTACGACCTGAAGCCGTCGGCGGGCATGCTGCGCATGAAAAAGGACATGGGCGGGGCGGCGCTGATACTCGGCCTCGCGCAGATGGTCATGCAGGCGGACCTGCCGGTGCGGCTCGCCGTGCGGATCGGCTGTGTCGAGAACATGGTGTCGGGCGAGGCGATGCGGCCGCTCGACGTGCTGCGCACCCGGCGCGGCCTCAGCGTCGAGGTCGGCAACACGGACGCGGAAGGGCGCCTCGTGCTGTGCGACCTGCTGGCGGAAGCGTCGGACGAGCATCCCGCCCTGCTGCTGGATGCCGCGACGCTGACCGGCGCGGCGCGGACGGCGCTTGGCCCGGATTTGCCGGCCTTGTTCGCGCCGCACACCGCCGAGGGCGACGCGGTCGCGGAGGCCGTGCTGGCTGGGGGCCGGTCCTGTGCCGACCCGGTGTGGCGGCTGCCGCTCTGGGCAGGCTACGACGGCTGGCTCAGCAGCCCGGTTGCCGACGTGAACAACGTGTCCAGCAAGCCGATGGCCGGCGCGATCACCGCCGCGCTGTTTCTACAACGGTTCATTGCGCCGGGGACTCCGTGGGCGCACCTCGACACCTATGCCTGGAACGACCAAACCCGCCCTGGACGGCCGGAAGGCGGGGAGGCTTTGGGGCTTCGCGCGCTGTTTTTGGCCGTCAAAACATTAAATCGCGTTAACAAAGCGGTTTAAACGGCCGAATAACTGTTGTGTGATCGTTTTCAGTACTGGATTTGTTGCATATCGCTGTTAACGGTCCGTAGTGTCACCAATTAAAAACGATTCGGTGACGCTGAGTTACCGTTTGGACGTTCCGAACGAATGTTGCTTGGGCGAGGTAAATGCCCGTGACAAGAAAGGACTACAACCGTGGCAGCCAACCAAACAGCCGACCAGTCAGTCGGCATTCTCCGTGACACCATCGTTGCCCTTGTGCGGCGCGATGGCCCCGACCTGTCCGCGCGCCAGCTTGGGGTGTTCCTGACCTGCTACCTGCAGGACGGCGCGCATACGGTGCGCGGCCTGGCGTCCGACCTCAACGTGTCGAAGCCGGCCATCACCCGCGCGCTCGACCGCTTGGGCGAGCTTGACCTCGCGCGCCGCAAGGTGGACCCGATGGACCGCCGCAGCGTGCTGGTGCAGCGGACGCTCAAGGGCCAGGCATTCCTGCGCGACCTGCGCGGCATCATGGTCGAGGCGACGGCCACCGCAAAGAAGCCAGCCGCTGGCAGCGGCGCCCATGAACCTGCGCGCAAGGCTCACGCTGGCTAGTTCTCGCGTTGGGATGCATCGCCGCCGGGGTTGCCACAGTGGGGTAGGTGCGGGTCGGCTGAGCCGCCCTGCACGCCACCCGTGTTCAACCCCCAACAAGCTTCTGCTGCACCAGGAGCGTCAGCAACGCTGGCATTGAGGCCAGCAGTGCCGCCATTGTTGGCGGCCTTTCGCTGAATTGCTCGGACGTCAGCACGCTTGGGGCTGCTGCCGGCCCAGTATCGTATGATCGAACAACACAAGCGTTGGAACCGGGTAAGATGATCCTGCAATGATCCGGACAACCGGGATCAAAAAGGCCAAGTCGTCGGTGACACCCGACCAACGTGGCCATCAAGCCTGAAGAACACGTGTAAGCAGGGCAGAATTGTTGGGGCCGCGGCGGCCCGTTAAACCCGCCGCTGCTACCAGCGGCCCAGCGACGCACGGCGGGCGCGAGTCACGACGAACGCCGCCCAGGCAAGCTGCGGCGGCAGAACCAGCAGCACCGGCAGCGGCTTCGCCGACCCTTGGGCTGCGATGAACAGCAAGCAGCACAGCCCACCCCACAGCACGAATCCCCAATGCAACAGAGTGATCGACGCTGCCCCCATGCCGGACCGGTGTGCGACCTGATACAAATGACTGCGGTGCGCCTCCGTCAGGCGGTCCCCAGCCAGGGCGCGGCGGACCAGGGTGAACGTCACGTCAAACAGCACGCCGAACAGCAGCATCGGCACCAGCAGCACCGACAGGTCAACGCCCTGGAACCGCCCGGCCGCCACCGCCAGCACCGCGAGCACGAAGCCGCAGAACTGGCTGCCGACATCGCCCATGAAGATGCGGGCGTTTGGAAAGTTGAAGGGCAGGAAGCCAAGCAGTCCCGCTGTCAGTAGCAAGGAGGCAAAATACACGAACCACCCGCCATAGGCCGCGGCGACCGCCGCCAGCGCCAGGCAGGCCAGGGCCGACACGCCGGACGCGAGGCCATTCAGCCCGTCGATGAAGTTGACGGCGTTGGTCGCGAACACGATCCAGGCCAGCGTCAGCGGCGCCGCCGCCCAGCCCAGCTCGACCGGCCCCCACCACGGCAGGTTCAACCCGGCAATGACCAGCCCGCTGCCCACCGCCAGCGCCGCCGCCCCCAGCTGCGCCGCAAGCTTCACGGCGAACGGCCAGTCCAGCACGTCGTCCAGGAACGCCACGGCCGCGATGGCGGCGGCGGCCAGGATCACGCCGCGGAAGTAAGGGTCGGCCAGCCGGGAGAACTCGGCATAGCGGTACAGCACGCCGATGCCGACCAGGAACGCCGCGACCACCCCCACCCCGCCGCCCTTCGGCACGGCCCGCGTGTGCGCCTTGCGCGCGTCCGGCCGGTCCGCCGGGCCGAGGCCGATCATCACCCGTACCAGCGCCGCCGAAAGCAGCGCCAGGGCGGCGATGAACAGCAGGTGCTTCGAAAATGCGTCGGTGCTCAATCGGGCAATCCAGGGAAAGGGGCAGGAGCGAGGCCGGGGAGGGGGGACTGTGAAGCGGCGCGCGGTGGGCTATAGGGTCGGCACGATGCCATCGCAACGCTCGGTCCACCGCATCCTGCTGAACGTCGCGCTGGACGGCGTGCTTGCCGCCGTGGCGACGCCGCTGGCGCGCTACGTCGCCGACCCCGGCGGCGGGCTGCTGCACCCGCTCTGGTTCGTGGCCGGGGGCGCGATCACCTTGCTGGTCGCCGGGCTGCCGTTCCGGATGCCGCAGCAGTACTGGCGGTTCGCGGGAATCGAGGACCTCGTGGGCTTGGTGGGCAGCAGCGTGGTCAGCGCCGTGCTGTTCGCGCTGTTGCTGGGCGTGTCCGGGTTCCCGCTGCCCACGCCGACGTTCCCTGTGGTGCATGCGCTGGTGCTCATCGTGGCGCTCGGCACGCCGCGCGTTGTGTATCGGCTGCGCATGGCCCAGCGGGCGGGGCGGGAAGCGACGGACGCCCAGTCCGTGCTGCTGGTCGGCGCGGGCGACGGGGCGGACCTGTTCCTGCGGGCGCTGGAGTATGGAGAAGGCCGGGCGGCGTTCCGCGTGGTCGGGCTGCTGTCGGTGCGGGAAGGCCAGACCGGGCGCCGCATCCACGGCCAAACCATCCTGGGGTCGATCAGCCAGACCGCCGCGGTGCTCGCCCGGCTGCGCGCGGAAGACCGTCTGCCCTCCGCCCTGGTGGTCACCCAGCCCAAGCTGTCCGGCGCCCCGCTCGCGGCCCTGCTGGCCCAGGCGGACGTGGAGGGCGTGCCGGTGCGCCGCGTTCCCCGCCCGACGGCGCTGCAGGCGGCGGCGGGGGCGGGCACGCTGGAACTGGCGCCGGTCGCCATCGAGGACCTGCTGAACCGCCCGCAGGTGCCGCTCGACCGCGACGGCATGGCGCGGCTGGTGCACGGGCGCCGGGTGCTGGTGACGGGGGCGGGCGGCACCATCGGGTCGGAAC
>CAXTUO010000484.1:0-3753 GCA_964247175.1 uncultured Acetobacteraceae bacterium
GGCCCGTCGTAAGCGGCGTCGCCCACGGCGAAGCCCTCCGCCGCCTCGCCCGGCGGCAGCACGACGGCTGGGGTCGCCAAGCCGTACTTGCGGGCAAAGTCGAGGTCCCGCTGATCGCCCGCCGGGCAGCCGAAGATCGCGCCCGTGCCGTATTCCATCAGCACGAAGTTCGCGATCCACACCGGAAACGTCTGGCCCGGCATCAGCGGGTGCCCGACCCGCAGGCCGGTGTCGAAGCCCTGCTTCTCCGCCGACTCGATCACCGCCTCGCTGGTGCCCATGCTGCGGCATTGCGCCACGAAGGCCGCAGCCGCCGGGTCGCGCGCCGCCACGGCCGCCGACACCGGATGCTCCGGCGCCAGCGCGACGAACGACATGCCGAACAGCGTGTCCGGCCGGGTGGTGAACACCTCGATTTCCCGCTCGGCCCCGGTGTCGGGCGGGGCGAGGAGGGGGAAGCGCACCCGGGCGCCCTCGCTGCGCCCGATCCAGCGGGCCTGCATGGTCCGCACCCGCTCCGGCCAGCGGTCCAGCCCATCAAGCGCGGCCAGCAGTTCCGGGGCGTACTGCGTGATGCGGAAAAACCATTGGGAAAGCTGCCGCTTCTCCACGGCGGCGCCGGACCGCCAGCCGCGGCCGTCGATCACCTGCTCGTTGGCCAGCACGGTGCCGTCCACCGGGTCCCAGTTGACCCAGCTTTCCTTGCGCTCCACCAGCCCGGCCGCCAGGAAGTCCAGGAACAACTTCTGCTGGTGCCCGTAGTATTCCGGCTCGCAGGTCGCGAACTCGCGCGTCCAGTCGATGGACAGGCCCATACGCTGCAGTTCGGTCCGCATCGCCAGGATGTTCGCGCGCGTCCATTCGGCCGGGTGCACCCCCCGCTCCCGCGCCGCGTTCTCCGCCGGCAGGCCGAAGGCGTCCCAGCCCATCGGGTGCAGCACGGCGTAGCCCCGGGCGCGCTTGTAGCGGGCCACCACGTCGCCCAGCGTGTAGTTGCGGACGTGGCCCATGTGGATCTTCCCGCTGGGATACGGGAACATCTCCAGCACGTAGTACTTCGGCTTCCCATCGACCGGGACATCCGCGACGCGGAAGCACCCGGCCGCATCCCACGCCTGCTGCCAACGCGGCTCCGCGCTGCGGAAGTCGTAGCTCGGCCCGGAGTCGGTCGCGGCCGTGGTGGGCACATCATTCATGGTGAGCGCAGCCTATCCTGGATAACTGCGGGTTATAGCCTCCGGGCCGGTTGATGCTGCAACCGGCCTCCGGTCAGGAGCCGGCCACTTGCGACCGCAGCTCCCGCGCCCGGGCTAGGACCTTGTTCTCGATCTCGCTCGTGGTCGTGGGGCTCACGGGCTGGTCAACCCATTGGCCGTTCTGCGCCACCTGCCGGAAGATCGACACCTTGACCCCGTCTGCGCGAAGCTGACGCCCGAGGATGTAGGCGGTCGCCTTGAACCGCTCGCCGCCGCCCGTCGGCGGCTGGTACCAGTCGGTGATGATGACCCCGCCGAACGGGTCCGCGGACGCCAAGGGCATGAAGGACAGCGTGTCCAGCGCGCCGCGCCACAGGTAGGCGTTGACGCCTAGCGCCCCGCCCTCCTGCGCCTGGGCGGAGCCGGACGCCCCCTTGCCGATGCCGATGGCGAGGCCCTGGTCGCCGAACAGCTTGCCCCTGTCGGCGCCCTTGGTGCGGTAGTCGTTGTACTCGTCTTCCGCCACCGGGCGCACCTTCGCCGAGCTGCATGCGGCCAGCCCGAGGACCGCGAGCAGGACAAGGACCGTGGGAACCATGCGGTACGACATGAGGGACCTACCCGAAAACGGCGCGAAGCGCGCCACGCAGCGTCATAGCCCGGCGGCGCCGCAGCGCCAAGCCGGGCCGCACGCGCCGGCGCCTCCCGAAACGCAGAAGGGGCGGTGGTTGCCCACCGCCCCTCCGGCTTGCCTGGCCCAGTTGATTACCAGCTGAAGCCGGTGCCGACCGCGAAGACCTGGCCCGTGACCTTGTTGCTGAACCGGTTGCCGCCCGGGCTTGCGGTGGAGACGCCCTGGCCAGTGATGAAGTTGTAGCCGCTCTGCTGGCGCTCGCTGTACACGTAGGACAGGAACAGCGACAAGCCCGGCGCCAGCGAGTAGGTAGCGCCCGCCGCGACGCCCTGCTCGCGGCGGTTGCGGCCGAAGTAGGCGTTGCTGACGTCGCCCGGGCTTACGAGGTTCAGGTAGTGCGCGCCGAAGATGAGCGGGCCGGCGGTGTAGGAGAAGCCGCCGAGCACCGCCTGGGTGTCCCGCAGACCTTTCGGCACCAACGTGCCCATCGTCTCGTTGAAGCGGCCATATGTATAGTGGCCGCCAACGCTGAAGCCACCGTACGTCACCGCGAGGCCGAAGTCGCCGACGTTCAAGCCGTCATAGTTCGCCCGGGAGCCGCCCGCCGCCAGCGGGTTGTTGGTGAACGCGGCGCCGGAGTTGTCGAGCACGTGCCCGCCGCCGATGTAGGCGCCGGTGGCCGCGATGCCGAAGGCGCCGAACGTGCCGCGGTAGCGCAGCAGCACGTCCACCGTGTTCTTGCGGCGGGCGCTTTCGGCGTTGTTCGGCGAGGAGGACAGCCGGTCGCAACCCGGGCCGGACACGCCCTGGCCATTCGCGCCGAGCGCAGTGGTGAAGTTGCCGGCCGAGTTGATGAAGTTGGTGCCCTGCGAACTGGAGTTGTTGCAGGAGTCGAGGACGTTCACGTTGCCGGTGTTCGGCTCGAACGACACGCCGAAATCGAAGCCGTAAAGCTGCGGCGACAGGTAAATCGCCTTGCTCGTCGTGTAGTAGCTGCCGACGCCGTCGGAGAACGGGAAGGGCAGGATGGTGTTCTGCGATGCAAAGGCGCCGACGTCGCCGTCCAGGCCGCCGTCGTTGAAGTTTTCGAAGGTGCCGGTCGCGTAAAGGCTGCTCGGCTGGTCGGTCGCGCCGAGGCGGATCGTGCCGAGCTGGTCGGTGCCGATGTAGCCCCATTCCCGACGGAAGAACAGGAAGCTGCGCGCCCGGTCCTGGGTCGAGACGCTGGGGTAAAGGCCGCCGCCGGCCCCGGACGCGTTGTCCTGCCGGATTTCAAGGCTGGCGCCGTACTTCAGGCCGTTCGCGGCAACGCCGTCGAAGCCCGGGTACAAGCGCGCATACTCGCCGAACATGTAGTTGGACTGCTTGTTGGTGCCCGGCAGCGTGCCCTGGCCAGTGACGTTGCTCACCGCGCCGGTCGGGCTGCCGGCCGCGTTGTTGTTCGCATCGCGGTCAGCAACGACGCCCGCATAGAACCGGAGCCGGCCGTTCAAGCGGACCGTCACGGTGCCCGGCTCCGGGCTGGCTGTTTGGGCGTCCGCCACGGTGGCCATTCCCATCGAGGCGCCCAGTGCGGCCACGGTGGCCAGCAGGAGCTTACGCATTCAACTTCTCCCCAAGTACGCGCCGATCACCCGGCAGACATTTACGGCCCTACCCGACACTCGATCCCTTGAACAGCAAACCGTGTCAAGGGCAAGCGCAACCAGACCCATTCACACTATTACCGGGCCGGCCGCTTGCCGCAATTGCCGGGATGAAGGACTTATGGCAATTGCGGAACACTGTGACCGCGGAGCCACATCCGCCGTCGCCTCCGCCTTCGCTGTCGCTTCCGTCCGGCAGCAGCGCCCCGATCGCCCCCGCCCCGCCGCACCGGCCGGGCAGGCGGCGCGCCTGCTGCCCGTCCACGCCGCCCAGCGC
>CAXTUO010000485.1:0-3752 GCA_964247175.1 uncultured Acetobacteraceae bacterium
GCACCAGCACCGTCGCGTCCGGCAGGCCCATGCGCCGCTGCAGCAGCCCGCCGGCCGCGCCGATGCCGCCCAGCAGCACGGCCATCGGCATGATGGCAAGCGCGTTGTGCCGGGCCAGGAAGGCGATCAGGATGCCGGAATAGCCGTAGCCCGCGATCAAGGACGCATTGGCCCGGCCCTGCACCGCCGCGACCTCGACGGTCCCCGCCAGCCCCGCCAACGCGCCGCCCAGCGCGCAGGCGCCGACCATGAGGGACGCCACCGGCAAACCCTGCAACTGCGCCGCCCGCAGGTTGCCGCCGGTCACGCGCGCCGCAAACCCGGTCGTGGTGCGCGCGACCAGCAGCCAGCACAGCACGCAGGCCACCGCCCCGATGGGGATGCCGGGATGCACGTCCAGCCCCGGCAGCGCCGGCAGCACCGCGGATTTGGGGATGGCGTAGGTAGAGGGCTTGTTGAGGCTCGCCGGGTCGCGCATCGGCCCCTCGACGAGTTGGTTGAACAGCGCGATGGCGATGTAGGCCATGACGAGGCTCGCGACCGTCTCGTTGATGCCGCGCCGGGCGCGCAAGACACCCACGACGCCCAGCCACGCCGCCCCGGCGGCCGCGCCCGCCGCCGCCATGGCAAGCTGGATCAGCAGGCCGGGCGCATCGCCTAGCATCAGCCCGGCCCCTGTCGCCGCCAGCCCGCCCAGCACCAGCGCGCCCTCGCCCCCGATCACCACCAGGCCAAGCTGCGCCGGCACCGCCACGCACAGCGCGGTCAGCAGCAGCGGCGCCGCACGGCTCAATGTGTTGCGCCAAGAGAACCAGCTCCCGAACGCCCCGGTCCAGACCAACTGGAAGAAGGTCTGGGGCGAGCGGCCCAGGGCCAGCAGGAAAAGGCAGAACAGGCCCGCCGCCGCCAGGATGGCGAACACCGGCACCAGCCCCGCCTCCAGCGCCTGCCGCAGCCGGAAGCTGCGGTCGGCCCTGGACCGCGGCGCGGCGGTGACCGCTGCTGTCCCGGTCGCGCTCAGGCGAGCGAGCCTTTCACGCCCTCGGCCAGCCAGTTCATCGACTCAAGCTCGATGGCGGTTTCCGGATATGCGGACCCGGCGGCGATCACCTGCTTGCCCGTGTTGTCCAGGAGCGGGCCTTTGAACACGGCGAAGCCGCCCTTCATGATCTCGGCCTTCGCCGCGTCGGCCCGCTTGCGCGCCGCCTCGCCGACCGCCGGGCCGTAGGGGGACATCTTGATGAACCCCTCCGCCAGCCCGCCACGGGTGAAATTCGGCAGCGTCTCGCCCGCCTGCATCTTGGACAGGTACATCTTGTACACCTCCGCCCAGTTCCACTCCGCGCCGGTAAGGTATCCCTTGGGCGCGAGCGCGGCCTGGTTGGCGTGGTAGCCGCAGGTGAAGGCGCCGCGGCCCTCGGCCGTCTGCACCACCACCTTCGGCCCATCGACGTGGCAGGTGATCACGTCCGCGCCGCCGTCGATCAGCGCGTTGGTGGCTTCTGCCTCCTTTACGGGCATCGACCAGTCGCCGGTGAACACCACGGCCACCGTGATGGACGGATCGACCGACCGCGCGCCGAGCGCGAAGCTGTTGACGTTGATCAGCACCTGCGGAATGGGCTTGGCCGCGACGAAGCCGAGCTTCTTGGACTTGGTCGCGTGCGCCGCGACGATGCCGTTGAGGTACTGGCCCATGCCGATGTAGCCGAAATACGACCCGGTGTTCATCGGGTGCTTGCTCTTGTCCCACAGGCCGCCGCAATGCCGGAACTGCACGCCCGGCTCCCCCGCCGCCACGCGCAGCATATAGGGATCGAAATAGCCGAAGCTCGTGGGGAACAGCAGCGCCGCCTCGTCGAGCTTGATCATGCTCTGCATGGTCTTCACGACGTCGTCGGTTTCGGGGACGCGCTCCTCTTCCAGCACGGTGATGCCGGGCATGGACTTGATGGCGGCGGCGCCCTCGGCGTGGGCTTGGTTGTAGCCGTAGTCATCCTTGGGTCCGACGTAGATGAAGCCAACCGTCAGGGGCTTCGGCGCCGTGCGCGCCATGCGTCCGGACGCCAACAGGCCGGCGCCCGCGCCCAGCCCGGCGACCACGCGCCGGCGGGTCGGGCCAAAGGTGTTCATCATCAGGCAGCCTCCCTCAGCATGGCCGGAGTTATGCAGGCTGCGTGCCAGCGGAGATCAGAATTCCGCCATGGCGTGGCCGACTTGGGCCAGGAAGCGTGCCCGGCTTTCCGGTGTGGACACGTTCATGGCGTCGTGCCCAAGGAACGCGACCGGCCTCGCCACGCCGGCGCTGCGCAGGGACATGCTGTGTTGTCCGCCACGGCCTGTGTTAGATTATCGGGATGACTGAACCCGCATGTCCCGCACCGACCGACGACACCGCCGTTTTCGTCACAGCATTCCATGGACGCGTGGCAGCAGCCGCTGCTGGCCGGGTTATGTCCTATGAGACAGTACGTCGCCGGCTGCCGTCCTGGGACACCGAAGCGAAGCTTCTTTCTCCGCCGATGGCCTATCCACCAAGGGGGGCTATCTATGCCGACTGTGCTCCGCAATCAGGGTTTCCGGCTCTACTTCTGGAGCCGCGAGCCGAACGAGCCCCCGCACGTCCACGTGGACCAGGGCGGCGCCTCGGCCGAGGTCTGGCTGGAGCCGGTCGCGCTGGCCAGCAACACCGGCTACCCGGCCCGCGAGCTGGGCGCCATCCTGCACCTGGTCCGCGAGCACCAACCCGAACTGCTGGAAGCGTGGCATGAGTTCTTCGGCACAGGCTGAGGGCGCGGACATCCGGGTCCGCGACGTGTCGGTCAGCGAGGACGAGCTGACGGTGGCGCTGATGGACGGGCGCACCATCGCCGTGCCCCTGGCCTGGTATCCCCGCCTGGCCGGCGGCACGCCCGAGCAGCGGGCGCGCTGGGAGCTGGCGAGCGGCGGCTACGGCATCCACTGGCCGGAGCTGGACGAGGATCTGAGCACGGAGGGGCTGCTGGCCGGGGCGCGGGCGCCGCGCGGATCGGCGTCGTGGCGGTCGCCTCTGCTTAAGTAAGCACGCCTGGCACGCGCCTGGCGACAATCCTTGCCTCCGACCCCAACCCGGGCCGGGCGGACCATGCCCGCATGGGCCGGCGCAACCCGGCGGACACCGAGCCACGGCCAGAGGTTCCGCCCGAAGACATCGAAGCGACACGCGCCGAATTGGCAGAGCTGCGCCGCCGCATGACCTGCAGGAGTGTCTAGTACTGGAACTGACCGATACCGCTGCTATGGGCCGCAAAGCAGCAACGTGCCGCTGGAGCATACACCAGCAGCGCGCCCCTTGGTGCCAGATCTTCCTGTCCTACCGCTCGAACTCTGCGCCCTTGGCATGCCGCGTGCCAACCCTACCCCATGGACACACCTTCCCCAAGCTCCCCCGCCGACTGGACCCGCTTCCAAGCCGAACTCGGCGGCATCCCCTGCATCACCGACCTGGCGGCGGTCCGGCAGAAAAGCCGCGACTTCTTCTGGTACAGCCCCATCCTGAAAGCCCAGCTCGACCGCAAGACTGCCGACATCGTCGCCTGTCCCCGCACGGAGGCGGACGTGGTGGCGGTCGCCGCGCAATGCGCCCAAGATGCGCAGCTACCCGCCTGCCGCGGCCTGACCTCCCGCAACGCCTACCATTATTCAGATTGTTCATATGGCCATGAACATTCTGAATGAGAAATCAGCGGAGCCGAACGCTTCCGCCTTGCAAG
>CAXTUO010000486.1:0-3751 GCA_964247175.1 uncultured Acetobacteraceae bacterium
GGCGCAGGATGGCGGCGATGCCGCCGGTGTCGGCCGCGCGGTCCGTGTCGGCGAGGATACGCAATTTGTCCTGGGCGGTGAAGATGCGGCGGTGCGGGCGGGCCGTGAGCTCGGGTGACGCCGCGCTGCTGCGCGGTGACGAGCTGCGGCGTCCGGAGCCGGGCTCGGCACGATCCACAACAAAGATGCCGGACAGCCGCGACTTCCGGTGGCGACCCAACCACGATGTACCAAGCTGTCGGCGTCATGTCCAGCGCAGCCGATGAAGCTGACCTGCCATCTGGCCAGCGAGAATGGCGGCCGTGCGCCCAACTCGCCCGTACAACGACATTTATGCCGCGTTCAATGGCGGACGTTTGAAGGGAAGCTTGGCCGACCATTATGCGCCTCCCGCCGTTGCCCGCATCGCGCGTGGTACGTCGGCTCAGACGTATTCAGACCAACTCGGTGTGCCGCCACCGAATGTCGGAACGAACGGATTGCAGCTGGAGCGTCTGGCGGTGACGCCGGCCTAGGTCGGCGCCAGGGCAATTGCCTGGCGCAGCGCCTCCAGCAGGCTGCGCTCGTCCACCTTGCCGGTGCCGGCAATGTCGAATGCAGTGCCGTGGTCGACCGAGGTGCGGATCACCGGCAGGCCGACGGTGACGTTCACCCCGTCCTCCAGCCCCATGACCTTCACCGGGCCATGGCCTTGGTCGTGGTACATCGCCACCACCATGTCAAAGTCACCACGGCCGGCGCGGAAGAACAGCGTGTCGGCGGGCAGCGGGCCTTCCACGTCCCAGCCCTTGGCACGGCAGGCCTCGACGGCCGGGATGATCTTCGCCTCCTCCTCGCCGTGGCCGAACAGGCCGTGCTCGCCCGCATGCGGGTTGATGCCACACACCCCGATCTTCTGCCGGGGCAGCCCGGCCTTCACGAGCACATTGCGGCCACGTGCGATCACGCGCTCGACCAGCGCGGGCTCGATCCGGTTGATCGCGTCGATGAGACCGATATGGGTGGTGACGTGAATGACGCGCAGCTTGGGCGTCATCAGCATCATCGACACTTCCGGCGTGCCGGTCAGCGCGGCCAGCATCTCCGTGTGGCCCGGGAACTTGTGACCGCCGGCATGGAGTGCCTCCTTGTTCAGCGGCGCGGTGCAGATTGCGCCCACCTTGCCCGCCACGGCCAGCTCGGTCGCCCGCTTGATGTACTGATAGGCGGCGTCGCCGGCCACCGGTGACAGCTTGCCCCAGGGCAGGTCGTCGGGGATCAGGTGCAGGTCGATGCAGTCAACGCGGCCCGGCGTGCAGCCGGCTTCCACAATGTCGTCCAGGCTGCGCACCTCGAGCTTGGTGCCGACGATCGTCCCGGCCTGGCGCAGCCGGCCGGCGTCGCCGACCACCACTGGACAGCAGCGATCATACAGGTCGGGGTGGGCGAGGCTCTTCATGATGATTTCGGGGCCGACGCCGGCGGCGTCGCCCATGGTGATCGCGATGGTGGGACGTGACATGGTCAGGAGGTCTCCGCTTGGTTCGTGCTCCATCCGGACCGCAAGGCGGCCTGGCAGCGCAGCAGGGTATCGGGTTGGCCGAAGGCGCCGGCCTTGGTGACCACGGGCAGGGCGCGCCGGTCGGCGGTGACGCAGAGCGGCACGCCGGGTTCCAGCTCGCCGACCAAGCGCAGCGCGTCGGCGCCGAAGGTCGACAGCACGGCGCGCGCGGTCTCGCCGCCGGTGGAGACCAGGGCACCGATCCGCTCGGCCAGCGGTGCGGCCAGCGTCGCCAGGGCTTGGCACAGTGCCAGGCCCTCGGACAGGTTCACTTCGGTCTCGGTGCCGAGCAGCGCAACCACGTCGCGACCGGTGGCGAGTGCGGCGTCCAACCGGCCCTGCCAGGGCCCGCCGCCGGCGCGCAGATCCGCGGGCGGCACGGTGACGAGCTTGACCCCCGGTGCCGCCGCCAGCCGCTCGACCTGCTCGCGCGACACCCGGGACATGCTGCCCACCACGAAAAGGATCGGCCCGTCCGCCGGCGGCAGCGCGTCCGGCCGCTGGGGCCGCTGCAGCCCGGCAGCCTCGGGCAGGTGATGGGCAAGTCCGGCGGAGCCGACCCAGATCGTGCCGCGCCCGAGCGGGACCGAGGCCGCGGCAATGGCACCGAGATCCGCGTCGGTCTCGGCGTCGCAGACGATCGCGTCGTGGCCGGCCGCCGCGGTCGCCAGCGCGGCACGCAGCCGTGCGGGGTTGCGCACCGCGTCCAAGTGGATCGCGCAGGCGCGCAGCCCCGCCGCTTCGAGCATGGCCGGGAGGTGGGCGACGCCCTCGATCTCCTCGCGCCGCCAGACCTCGGTGTCCTCCAGCTTCACGCCGTGCAGCAGCTGGTGGCCGCGCGCGGTGGTGCGGCCCGTAGCGGGGAAAGCGGGAGCCACGACGGCGACCAGCTCGCCATGTATTGCCCGGCGTGCTTGCAGTGCCGCCGCCAGTTCGGCGCCGATATTGCCGCGCAGGGTCGAATCCAGCTTCTTGAACACGACCTGCCCGGGGCGGGCGCGGGCCCGCACGATCCGCGCCATTTCCGTTGCTGCCGCCTCGGCCGATAACCGGCGGGTGTCAGCATCGACGGACACCGCCTCGGCCCGTATCGACGTGTTGGCCTCGCCCAGCACCACCACCGTGTCCAGGCCGGCCAGGGTGCAGGCGATGCCGCAATCGGCGGCGCCGGACAGGTCGTCCGCAATGATCAGCATCTCGGCCGCCACATCGGTCACCGTGTCGGCTGTCATGGCGCCCTCCTGCCGACACGTCCGGCCCACCAGGCCGTCATCACCGGCACCAGCAGGCTGGTGACCACGACACAGGCGGCGACCAGGGCGGTCGCTGG
The DNA here is from genome assembly GCA_964247175.1 of uncultured Acetobacteraceae bacterium. GTDB lineage: Bacteria > Pseudomonadota > Alphaproteobacteria > Acetobacterales > Acetobacteraceae > CAHJXG01. Next base: position 2,871 of record CAXTUO010000486.1, read on the forward strand.
GCCGGCGGACGGGGCGTAGGCCGGGTTGGCCGCCGCGACCAGCGCCGGCACCGCCGCAGCGTTGCCAGCGGTCGACGCCGCCGCGACCCCCGCAGTGCCGTTGCCGCCGCTCAGCCGGTCCGCGATCAGCAGCACGACGCCGGAGATCAGGACCACGCCCACCCCCATCAGCAGCCCGAGCAGCCCGGCCTGCCAGATCCGGGTCAGGTCGAGCGAGCCGCCGAGCGCGAAGGCGAAGAAGGGGATCAGCGGTGGCGCGGCCCGGCCCAGGAAATCGCGCATGTCGCGGTCCAGGTTGCCGATCACGATGCCCGCGGCCAACGGCAGGACGCCTCCCACCAGCGCCTGCCAGGGAAAGGCGGACAGGCCGGCGACGCCCAGCGTCACCATGGTCAGGAATGGGCCGGACTCAAGCGTCATGACCGAGTACGCGCCAGCCTCCTCGGGCCGGCCATACTGGTTCATCAGCGCCATGTACAGGCCGCCATTGGTGTCGTTCAGTGCCGCGACCACCGCCAGCGTCGACAGGCCGGCGAACCATCCCGAGCTCACCGGGTTCTCGCCCAGCAGCCGGCCCAGCACCACGCCGGCGACGATGCCCAGCACGATCTTCGCTGCCAGCAGCACGCCGCCGCGCCGGGCCACCGTGGGCAGCGAGGCGACGGAGATGGTCGCGCCCATGCAGACGTAGAACACCGCCAGGATCGGCAGCGCGCCCGTGAACAAGGCGCCGGTGAACGACCCGAAGAACTTCGGCGTGCCCGGTGCGAAGGTGGCGAACAGCGAGCCGATGATCAGCGGGACAATCATCATTCCGCCTGGCACCCGATCCAATGTCCGTTTGATTTCAACCGCCATGCATTCCTCCACCACGACCGGCC
>CAXTUO010000487.1:0-3748 GCA_964247175.1 uncultured Acetobacteraceae bacterium
GGGGAGGCAGCCGGCGGCCTGGTCAGCCGCACTGCCGCCCGCCAACTCGGCAAGGCCGACCGCGAAGCCTCCGGCGTGCTGTCCGCCGCACAGCGCCACACCCACATGCTGGACAGCCCACGCCTGCTGGCCACCATGGGCCGCTCCGACTTCCGCTTTAGGGACCTCCGCGCCAACGCCGCCACCGTGTTCCTGGTGCTGCCGCCGGACCGCCTGGCGGCCTATGCCCGCTGGCTCCGCCTGCTGGTGGCCCAAAGCATCCAGGAGTTGGCCCGCGCGCCGCAGCGGCCCGGCACGCCCCCCGTGCTGATGCTCCTGGACGAGTTCGCCGCCCTCGGCCGCCTCGAACCCGCGTTGCAGGCCGCCGGGCTGATGGCCGGCCTCGGCCTCCAGCTCTGGCCCATCCTCCAGGACCTCACCCAGCTCCGCGCCGCCTACGGCCAGAACGCCGGCACCTTCCTCGCCAACGCCGGGGTCGTCCAGGTCGCCGCACCCGCCGACTTGGAAACCGCGCAGTGGCTGTCCAAGAGCCTCGGCAACGCCACCGTGGGGTATGAAACGGGCAACCAGTCTCGCAGCACGCCGGACATCTTCACCGGGACCGGCAGCACCAGCGCGGGCACTAGCTCCCACCTCGCCGCACGGCCCCTGCTCGCGCCCGACGAGGCCATGCGCCTGCCCCCGCATGTCCAGGTCCTCCTCCGGCCCGGACACCCGCCCGCCCTCGTCGCCAAGCTCCGACACTACGCCGATGCGGAGTTCGCCGGGCTGGCGGACGCTTAGGTGTTTCGGGCTGGGCCAAGCCGCAACGCGGCGTCAGAGAGCAACAAGGACGGGATGGACAAGAAGGACAATTTAATATTGTAATCTGTCCTTCTTGTCCCTATGATGCCGGTGGGACGTTTTGTCCCTGTCCTACTGCCAGGAGAGATGAGTTGAACCTAGAGAGCATCCTATCCACAGCGGCGCGTCACAACGTTGCCGTACACATTCATGTTCACATCCCTAACGAAGTTGGAGACAGCCCTTCAATGCCTGTTGCACGTGTAGGACGCCCACGGGGTTCTCAGGAGCAGACGCAGGCAGTCTTGGATGCCCTTGCTGGCGGGCCTTTGAAGAAGGAAAGCATCATTCGCGCTATATTCGGCGCAGGCTTCACCCCTTCGCAGGGGCGCGCTGTTACCAGAATGTTGCAGCGTTTGGCTCAGGACAACCGTGTCCGGCAGCCATCCTACAGCATGTGGGAACTGTCGTAAGCGCAACGTTCTGTAAACCACTGAAACTCCAGCCGAGTAGCGTCGGCTGGCTCTTCGTGCCTTGGAAGCCAGCATCGCGTAAGTTGGACAGCAGAAAGGAAGGACAGCACCATGTCCCGCTCGCGCCGCCGCACCCCCATTGCCAGCCTGGCCGCCGCGGTCAGCGAGAAGCAGGACAAGCGCCACGCCAACCGCAACTGCCGGTCGGCCCTGCGCCGTGCCCTCAAGCGTGAGGATGACCCGGACGCCGCCATGCTGCCCATCTTGCGCGACGTGAGCAACCCTTGGGACATGACCAAGGATGGACGCTCCTGGTTCGGGCACCACTTCCCCGAGCTGATGCGGAAGTAGGACCGACTTGCGCCTGTCTAGGATGCCCGTTGGCCTTCCCTGTTAAGCCGTTTCCTGTTCGGCCCGCCGGAGGCGGGTTCGAAGGTCGGGACGCTTCCCGTCCCGACGCCCACGGGCGTTGCAAGGCGCGCAGGGGCGGTCAGGGATGGCCGTAGGCCACCGCGCAGCGGCGCACGCAAGGCGTGCGTCCTTGACGGCTCCGAGCACCGTGTCACCAGCCCAGCCGTGAGAAGGAGTTGCGGAGTCTGTCAGCCCCGCCTGTACCATCGCTCCGCGCGTTTGGCGTGCCATTCGGCGGCGAGTCGGACCCGCCGGGCCTCCTGGATGTCCTTTAGCCGTGCCAGCTCGGCTTCAGTCAGTTCCGGAAAGCCTCTTAGGATAATCTGAGAAGGGGTTTCTCCGGCAACCTGCCGGTCGCAGTCGGGACGGCGCTGGACGGGCGCGCACCGCCGCTCCTCGCGCGGCGCCACCGGCCGCCCCGGCAACAGCAGCTCATAGGCGTTGCTGGTCTGCTCCGCACGGGTCGCACCTGACCCGCCCGCCGGCCAGGGCCGGCGCACCAGCCGCCGCTCCCACGTCACCAGGTCCACCGCCTGCAAGGCTTGCAGCGCCCGCAGCACGCTGCTCGGGTCGCACCCGGCGTCATGGGCCAGGGTGGCGTGCGCCGGGTCGCACTGCCCGTCCGCGCCCAGCCGCCGCAGCAGGGCGTGGGCAACCAGGAGGTGGGTCGGGGTCAGCCGCCCGGCCCGGCGTTCCAGGTCGGCGCGGGCGATCCATGCGCGGCGCTCCTCAGCCGATAACGGCCGCCGTGGGCCGTCGCCGAACACGCTGCCCCGTCGCCACGGGCGGGGGTGGCAGGGGTGGGGGGCACGCGGGGGAACCCGGACGGCAGGGCGTCCAGGGGCAGGCATGGCAGGCTGTACGTCGGGCAAAGCGGTCCCTTCCTCGGTGGGGCCAAGGGGCTGGGAGGGCTGGCGCCAGGACGTGCAAACCCGTGGCAAGACAGGGCTTGCAAAAGTCGGCCGATTGAGGGATTCTGCTGACACCACATCAAGCGGAATCCCTGGCTTCGGCCAGTATGTCTCTGGCCCGCCCTCAAAGGCGGGCCTTGGCGTTTCTAGGTGCTGAGTGTCAGCGGTCCTTTCCGGCTTGCCGCAGACTCGCCCGCGGCAGCCTTCACCTTGTCACATCCCCCGGCGCAGCGTCGAGGCGCATTCCCGGTGCCGGACTAATTTTTACGCCATGACGCAGTGACGTTGTGGCGTCATGACTGCATCGGCGGTAGCCCATGTTCTGCGAACACCTTGGAGAGCCCCATGATCGCCAGTGTTTGAAGGCTGACGCCCTCCGCAACAGCAAGCTGGTGCAACCGTGCCCACTCGGCGCGCGGAAGGCGCACAGTCAGGGCCACAGTCTCTCCCTGGGCACGCTTCCGGGCGGTAGCCGACTTTTCGCCGGACACCTCCACCGCCTCTGCACCTCGGTTGCGCGTGAAGGCTGCCAACCCGGTCGGCTTCGCACTCATGCCATCTGCTCCTTTAGCCATGCCCATAGGGCGCGTATCTCAGCCGCGGCTTTGCCGTCTCCCTCGAACTCCGTCACCGCCCGCCCTGATGCGACGGCACGCGCGAAGGCTCGGCGGTCCGTGATCTCCACGGGCGCGACGGGCAGGCCATATCCTCCTAGTGCTTCCCGCGTTTCTGCGATCTCTGGCGCTCGGGAAGGGCACGCAGACAGCACGAACACAGCCCGCACCTTTGCTGCTTTCACGATCCGAACGGCACCCTCTGCCGCGGCCAGGTCAAACGCAGTGGGACGGCAAGGGATGACAACCAGGTCGGCCACCCTCGCAATCCGCGCTGCCTCCGGGGCGGCGTGAGGGGCAGCGTCAATGATGGCAAGGGCCATGCCGTCCTCAAGAGCCGCTTTCAGCACGCGCTCAAGCTCGGAAACGTTGGCCGTCGCCACGATGGGGGCTGCACCCTGTCGAGCATCACCCCACACGCTTGCCGACTTCTGTGGATCTGTGTCGATCAGCACTGCTGCTTCGCCCGCTTCGTAGGCTGCAACTGCGGTATGAACTGCCAGCGTTGTCTTGCCGGCGCCACCCTTCTGACTGAGAAACGCAAGAACCTGCATGA
>CAXTUO010000488.1:0-3745 GCA_964247175.1 uncultured Acetobacteraceae bacterium
CCACTTGTTAAAAGCAGATTGCCCCATCCCGGCATCGCTGGCAGTTTGCAGCATCGAAACGGTAAGCAGGATACCCCACCCTTCATGCGGATACTCCTCACCGGCGGATGCGGCTTCATCGGCTCGGCCGTCATCCGCCACCTGATCCGCGCCACCGACCATCACGTCGTGAACGTGGACAAGATGACCTACGCCGCTTCCGAGGACGCGCTGGAGGAGGCGGGCAGCCACCCGCGGCACCGGCACCTCCGCGCCGACATCACCGACGCCGCCGCCATGCGCGACATCTTCGCCGCCCACCGGCCCGACGCCGTGATGCACCTCGCGGCCGAAAGCCACGTGGACCGCTCCATCGACGGCCCGGCGCCGTTCATCGACACCAACGTGGTCGGCACCTTCGTGCTGCTGGAAGCGGCGCGGGCCTATTGGGCGACGCTCGGCGGCGACGCGCGGCAGCGTTTCCGCTTCCACCACGTCTCCACGGACGAGGTGTTCGGCGCGCTCGGCCCCGGCGACCCGCCGTTCACCGAGGACACGCCCTACGACCCGCGCAGCCCGTACTCGGCGAGCAAGGCGGCCTCCGACCACCTGGTGCGCGCCTGGTGGCACACCTACGGCCTGCCGGCCTTTGTCACCAACACCACCAACAATTATGGCCCCTGGCAATTCCCGGAAAAGCTGATCCCGCTGGTCACGCTGAACGCGCTGGAGGGCAAGAAGCTGCCGGTCTACGGTGACGGCAGCAACCAGCGGGATTGGCTGTTCGTCGATGACCATGCGGAGGCCCTAGTCCGCGCCTTGGAGCACGCCGAACCCGGCGCCACCCTCGCCATCGGCGCCCGGCAGCCGCGCACCAACCTGCAGGTCGTGCACGCCATCTGCGCGGTGCTGGACGAGCTGGTCCCCGATCCCGCCGGGCCGCGCGCACGGCTGATCCACTTCGTGACCGACCGGCCGGGCCACGACTTCCGTTATGAGATCGACCCGGCCCGCACGAACGCGGCGCTCGGCTGGACCGCGCCGCATGACTTCGACCGCGGATTGCGCCGCACCGTGCAATGGTATCTGGACCATCGGGCGTGGTGGGAAGGCGTGCGCGCCGCCCGCTACGCCGGGCAGCGGCTGGGGACGGCAGCGTGAGCGGGGGCACGGGAAAAGGCATCCTGCTCGCCGGCGGCAGCGGCACCCGGCTGCACCCGATCACGCTCGCCAGCAGCAAGCAACTGCTGCCGGTGTATGACAAGCCGATGGTGTACTACCCGCTGTCCGTGCTGATGCTGGCGGGGATCAAGGACATCATGATCATCTCCACGCCGGAGGACCTGCCGCAGTTCCGCCGCCTGCTCGGCAGCGGCGAGCGGTTCGGCGTGCGCTTCACCTACGCGGAGCAGCCGAGGCCGGAAGGCTTGGCCCAGGCCTTCCACATCGGCGAGGACTGGATCGCCGGGCAGCCCTGCGCGCTGGCCTTGGGCGACAACCTGATCTTCGGCGACCACCTGAGCGTCCTGTTGCGTGCCGCCGTCGCCCGGCCGGAGGGGGCCACCGTGTTCGCCTACCAGGTGCGCGACCCCGAGCGGTACGGCGTCGTTTCGTTCGACGAGAGCGGGCGCGCCCAAGAGATCGTCGAGAAGCCGGCCGCGCCGAAATCCAACTGGGCGGTGACCGGGCTGTACTTCTACGACGCCCGCGTGTCCGAGCTGGCCCGGCGCATCCGGCCCTCGGCCCGCGGCGAGCTGGAGATCACCGACTTGAACCAGATGTACTTGGAAGAGGGCACGCTGCATGTGGAGCGGCTCGGCCGCGGCTGCGCCTGGCTCGACGCCGGGATGCCGGACAGCCTGCTGCAGGCGGCGACCTTTGTGCAGACCATCCAGAACCGGCAGGGGATGCTGGTCGGCTGCCCGGAGGAGGTCGCGTTCCGCATGGGCTACATTGACGCCAGCACGTTGCGCAGCGCGGCCAAGGGCTTGAGCAAGACGGAGCTGGGGCGGCTGCTGCTGGAACTCGCGGACGGATTGCACGCATGAAGGTCGAGCGCCTGCGGGTCCCCGACCTGATCCTGGTCACGCCGCCGCGGTTCGGCGACGCGCGGGGCTTCTTCTCGGAGGTGTTCAACGCGCCGCGCTTCGCCGAGGCTGGCATCGACTTGCCGTTCATCCAGGACAACCAAAGCCTGTCCCGTGAGCGCGGGGTGATCCGCGGCCTGCACTGCCAGGTGGCGCCGCACCCGCAAGGCAAGCTGGTGCGCTGCGTCCGGGGCGCGATCTGGGACGTGGCGGTGGACGCGCGCCGGGCGTCGCCGACCTTCGGGCAATGGGCGGCGGCGGAGCTGTCGGCGGAGAACTGGGCGCAGCTTTGGGTGCCGCCGGGCTTCCTGCACGGGTTCTGCACGCTGCAAGCGGATACCGAGGTGATCTACAAAGTCACCGACGTGTATGACCGCGCGTCGGAGCGGGGTGTCGTGTGGAACGACCCGGACCTGGCGCTGCCTTGGCCGGTGGGGGAGGGCGAGGCGGTGCTGTCCGACAAGGACCGGTCGCTGCCGCGCTGGGCCGAGACGCCGGCGCTGTTCTGAGGCGTGCCGGACCGCCCTCCTTTTAGCGGGGGGAAAAGCAGGCTAGTCTGGAGGCCATGACGACGATCATGGTCACTGGCGGTGCCGGGCAGCTCGCAACGGCGATGGAGCAGGAGGGCGGCGCGGTGGTGCGCCGTGTCGGTCGCCCGGCGTTCGATTTCGACCGGCCGGCGTCGATCGCGGAGTCCGTGCAGGCCGCCCAGCCGACCCTCGTGGTCAACGCCGCCGCCTGGACCGCGGTTGATGCGGCGGAAGCCGAGCCGGAAGCGGCGGGCCGCGCCAACCGCGACGGTCCGGCGATGCTCGCGGCCCACTGCGCCGATGCCGGCATCCCGCTGATCCATCTCTCGACCGACTACGTGTTCGATGGCGCCAAGGGTGCGCCCTACACCGAGGCTGATCCAACCAGTCCTACCGGCGTGTATGGCGCGACGAAGCTTGAAGGGGAGCAGGCCGTGCTGGCCGCCTGCCCGCGCGCGGTCGTGCTGCGGACCTCCTGGGTGTATTCGGCGACCGGCAAGAACTTCGTCCGCACCATGCTGGGCGCCGCGCAGAAGAACGCCCGGCTGCGCGTGGTGGGGGATCAGCGGGGCTGCCCGACCGCGGCGCGGGACCTGGCGGTGGCGATCCTCGCGGTCGCGGCGCGGCTGCGGGACGGATGGCAGGACCATTATGCCGGGGTCTTCCACGCGGCGGGCACCGGCTCGACCACCTGGCACGGGCTGGCGGTGGCGTTGTTCGAGGACGCAGGCGCTTACGGCCATCCCGTGCCGGCCGTGGACGCTATCGCGACGTCCGACTGGCCCACCCCGGCGCGGCGCCCGCCTGACAGCCGGCTTGACTGCACGAAGCTGTCGGAGGTGTTCGACGTGCGCTTGCCGGAGTGGCGCGGCGGCCTGTCGCGGACAGTCGCCGAACTGCTGGCGACGTCCTCGCCGCGTCCTTGACGGGCGGCCGTGTCGGCACCGCCTCACCCCGGCTCGGCCCCGCCGCTCACCGCGGAGCGGACGCTCCCGGCGGCCCGGGCGCCGACCGTCGCCATTCTGTTGTCCACGTTCAACGGCGAGCAGTTCCTCGGCGACCAGCTTGAAAGCCTCTTGCAGCAAACGCTGGCAGATTGGGTGCTGTATTGGCGGGACGACGGGTCGAGCGACGGCACCGTGGACATCA
>CAXTUO010000489.1:0-3737 GCA_964247175.1 uncultured Acetobacteraceae bacterium
GGATCGCCTGCGCCTGGATCGGGGTGGGCGTGCGGTAGCCCATGTCGTCGATGGCACGCAGGATTTCCGCCGACAGGCCGAGGTCCGTGAAGCCGTTCGGCTCGGCCTCGGCCTCGTCGTGATAAGCGGCCTCGTCGGCAGTCATGCCCTCCGGCCGCCCGGCATCCGACACGGCCTCGGAAACCGCGGCAGCGTCCGACACGCCGTCCGCCACATGCCGCGGCTGCTCCGCAGGCGCGTCCGCCGCAGGCCCATTTCCCGCGTCGGTTGACGCCTCGGGATCAACATGTGCAGCGTCTTCCGCGGCGGCGGTCGTGATGTCCGTCAAAAATATGTCTCGATACGGTAGAGGGTGGCTCATCGCCGTCATGCGGCAATCGCGGCAACAGGCGCGCGGCAGCCGGGATATCGGGAAAACATTGACAGAAGTCAAGCTTTTCACGGTAAATCCGACGCTGTATCACGGTGGAAATGGCGGACGAGACACAAACGAATGCCAGACCGCCATTGCTGCTGTTCCCGGGCCTGCTTTGCGACGCCCGGTTATGGCGCGATCAGGTCGAGGCGCTGTCCGCCACCGTGCGCTGCGTGGTCGCGGATTGCACGCAGGATGACACGCTGGACGGCATGGCGGAACGGGCGCTCCTGGCCGTGTCGGCCATGTTTTCTGGCCGGTTCGCCGTGGCCGGGCTGAGCATGGGCGGCTACGCGGCCCTGGCCCTGCTGCGCCGTGCGCCGGAGCGGGTGGACGCCCTGTGCCTGATGGACACCAGCGCCCGCCCCGACACGCCGGAGCAGGCGCGGCGCCGCCGCGGCCTGATGGCGCTGGTCGCCCGCGGCGGACGGTTCAAGGGCGTGACCCCGCGCCTGCTGCCGCTGCACCCCGGGCGGCTTGGCGACGAGGCGCTTTGCGGCGAGGTGATGGCGATGGCCGACCGGGTCGGGCCGGCGGCCTTTCTGCGTCAGCAGGCCGCCATCGTTTCCCGGCCCGACAGCCGCCCGGACCTGCCGCGCATCGCCGTGCCCACGCTGGTGGCGGTCGGCGCCGGCGACCAGCTCACGCCACCGGACCTTGCCGCTGAGATCGCGGGCCTCGTGCCCGGCGCCAGCCTGCAGGTGGTGGAGAACGCCGGGCACCTGCTGCCCATGGAACAGCCGGACGCCGCGACGCGCCTCATGCGCGAATGGCTCGATGCCACGCTCCCCACGACACGGAAGTCACAATAGCCATGGACCAGACCTCGGCTGACCAGACCTTGGCCAACGCGCTGCCCATCGAGGACTACGCCGTGATCGGCGACTGCATCACCGCCGCGCTGGTCGGGCGCAACGGCAGCATCGATTGGCTGTGCTGGCCGCGGTTCGACAGCGCTGCCTGCCTTGCCGCCCTGCTGGGGAATGAGGAGCACGGCCGCTTCCTGCTGGCGCCCAAGTCGCAGGGGACGGCCACCCGCCGCTACCGGGACGGCAGCCTGGTGCTGGAAACCACCTTCGACACCCCGGACGGCGAAGTCGTCATCGTTGATTTCATGGTGCCGGAAAGCCCGAACAGCTGCATCGTCCGCATCGTCCAGGGCCGGCGCGGCGCCGTGCCGATGCGGATGGAGCTGTCGCTGCGCTTCGACTACGGCGCGTCCGTTCCCTGGGTCACCCGGCGGCGGGGCGGCAACGGCGTCGTAGCGGTCGCCGGGCCGGAGATGGTGGTGCTGCGCACGGACGTCGCGCTGCGCGGAGAGGCGATGCAGACCGTCGCCGATTTCACGGTCGCGGAGGGCCAATCCGTCAGCTTCGTGCTGACCCACAGCGCGTCGCACCTGCCGGTGCCGCTCAGCATCGACACCGACGACGCGCTGTATCGGACGGAGCAGTTCTGGACCGCGTGGTCCAGCCGCATGTCGTACGACGGACCCTGGGCGCCGGCGGTGCGGCGGTCGCTGCTCACGCTGAAATGCCTGACCTATGCGCCGACCGGCGGCATCGTCGCCGCCCCCACCACGTCGTTGCCCGAGGCGCTGAAAGGCCCGCGCAACTGGGACTACCGGTTCTGCTGGCTGCGCGACGCCACCATCACCCTGTTCGCGTTCATGTCCACCGGCTACTACGACGAGGCCTCGGCCTGGGCCGAGTGGCTGCACCGCAGCATCGCCGGCAGCCCCGACCAGGTGCAGATCATGTACGGCATCGGCGGCGAGCGGCGGCTGGCGGAATCCACGGTCGATTTCCTGCCGGGCTACCAGGGCGCCGCCCCGGTGCGCATCGGCAACGCCGCCGCGACCCAGTTGCAGCTCGACGTGTACGGCGAGGTGATGGACGCCCTTCACCACGCCCGCAACGCCAAACTGCTGACCAATCGTCAGACCTGGGCGCTGCAGCGCGCCCTGCTGGACCACCTTGACGCCGTTTGGCAGGAGCCGGACGAGGGGCTGTGGGAAACCCGGGGCGGCCGGCGCCATTTCACCTTCAGCAAGGTCATGGCCTGGGTCGCCTTTGACCGGGGTATCAAGGACGCGGAAGCGTTCGGCCTCCGTGCGCCCATCGACCGCTGGCGCGAGGCCCGCGATGCCATCCACGCGGCGGTCTGCCGCGACGGCTACAACGAAAAGCTCGGCAGCTTCGTCCAAAGCTTCGGCGCCGAGGCCCTCGACGCCAGCCTGTTGATGATGCCGACCCTTGGGTTCCTGCCGCATGACGACCCGCGCATCCGCGGCACCGTCGCCGCAATCGAGCGCGACCTGCTGGTGGACGGGTTCGTGCTGCGCTACCGCACGGAGGATGGCAAGGATGGGTTGCCGGCCGGGGAAGGCGCCTTCCTCGCGTGCAGCTTCTGGCTGGCGTCGGCCATGCACCTGCAAGGCCGGAAGGCGGAGGCGCGGGCCTTGTTCGAGCGCCTGCTGTCGCTGTGCAACGACGTGGGCCTGCTGAGCGAGGAGTACGACCCCAAGGCCGGCCGCTTCACCGGCAACTTCCCCCAGGCCTTCAGCCATGTGGCGCTGATCGACGCAGCCCTGACCCTTTCCAACGAGGAGATGGACCGCAACGTGCCCGCCGAGCCTATTCCGCAGGCAGCGGATTGACCGCGGCCCGCCGCGCCCGCCGCCCCGTCGCCAGCCGTTCCAGCGCCAGGTAGATCACCGGCGTCGTGTAAAGCGTCAGGATCTGCGACACGATCAGCCCGCCGCAGATCGCGATGCCGAGCGGGCGCCGGAACTCCGCCCCGGTGCCGGTCGCCAGCGCCAGCGGCACCGCGCCCAGCAGCGCCGCGAGCGTCGTCATGGTGATCGGCCGGAACCGCTCCCGGCAGGCTTCCAGGATCGCGGCGTGCGGGGCCATGCCGCCTTCCCGCTCCGCTTCCAGCGCGAAGTCGACCAGCATGATCGCGTTCTTCTTCACGATGCCCATCAGCAGGACGATGCCGATAATGGACAGGACGTCCAGCTCGCCCCCGGTCGCCAGCACCGCCAGCAACGCGCCCAGCCCGGCCGATGGCAGGGTCGAGATGATGGTCAGCGGGTGGATCAGGCTCTCATACAGCACGCCGAGCACGATGTAGATCGACACGAACGCCGCGCCGATCAGGAAGGGTTGGCTGGCCAGCGACTGCTGCAGGAACTTGGCGTTGCCGGCAAACTCGGTCCGCACCCCTTCCGGCATGCGCAGGTTGCGGGCGGCTTCCGTGACCAGCGCGATGGCGTCGCTTTGCGAGGTGCCGGGCAGCAGGTTGAAGCTGATGCTGGCGG
>CAXTUO010000490.1:0-3727 GCA_964247175.1 uncultured Acetobacteraceae bacterium
TTCAGCTTCCAGTCCAAGTACCTCGGCATGTCGCCGTTCCGCTGCCCGAGCCTGTTCACCATCCTGTCGTTCATGGAATACGAGTTCGGCGTGTATCACCCGCGCGGCGGCACCGGCGCGGTGATGGCCGCCATGGCCCGCGTCGCACGCGATCTGGGCGTCAAGATCCAGCTCGGCGAACCCGTTGAGCAGGTGCTGTTCGAGGGGCGCCGTGCGGTAGGCGTGCGTACGCGCGGGGAGGCGAAGCGCTTCGATGCGCTGGTCATCAACTCGGACTTCGCGCAGACGATGACCAAGCTGGTGCCGGACGTGATCCGCCGCCGCTGGTCGGACCGCAAGATCGCAGCCAAGAAGTTCTCCTGCAGCACGTTCATGATGTATCTCGGCATCGAGGGCGACGTGCCGGGCTTGTCGCACCACACGATCTATTTGGCCGATGACTACCGCCGCAACATCGCCGAGATCGAGGCCGGGATGGCGCCGTCCGAACCCAGCTTCTACGTGCAGAACGCTTGCGTGACCGACCCGGCCCTGGCGCCGCCGGGGCACTCGACGCTGTATGTTCTGGTGCCCGTCGGCCACCGGATCGGGGAGGGCGTGGACTGGGCGGCGGAAACGGCGCGCTACCGGGCATTGACCCTGCAGCGGCTGGAGCGCATCGGCATCCCCGACATCGAGAAGCGCATCCGCTTCGAGAAGATCCTGACGCCGCAAGGCTGGGAGCACGACCTGCAGATTTACCGTGGCGCCACCTTCAACCTCGCGCACAACCTTGGCCAGATGCTGCACTTCCGTCCGCGCAACCGGTTCGAGGACCTGGACGGCGTGTACCTGGTCGGCGGCGGCACGCATCCCGGGTCCGGTTTGCCGGTCATCTTCGAGAGCGCCCGCATCACCTCCCGCCTGATGGCGGAGGACCTGGGCCTCGACGCCCATTGGGAAGCGCCGTCCGCCATGGCGCAGGATCATTACGAACCCGCCATCGCGGAGGCCCTATGAACGCCATCAATCCCATCCGCGGCAGCTTGCCGGTCGGCGTCATCGGCGCGGGCCTGGGCGGCTTGGCCGCGGCCTGCACGCTGGCGGCGCGCGGGCACAAGGTGATCCTGTTCGACAAGAACCCATGGCTGGGCGGCAAGGCGGCGTTGCTGGAGCAGGATGGGTTCCGCTTCGACATGGGGCCGACCATCCTGACGGTGCCGGACGTGCTGGCGCGGGTGTTCAGCGAGGCCGGGCGCAAGATGTCCGACTACCTGGACCTGCGCCGGCTCGACCCGCAATGGCGCTGCTTCTTCGAGGATGGCTCCGTGCTCGACCTGCAGGAGGACGTGCCGGCGATGGCCCGGGTCATCGCGGATTACGCGCCCGGCAGCGAGGCCGGCTACGCCGAGTTCATCGCCATGTCGGCCAAGCTGCATGAGGTGTCGGAGAAGTTCTTCTTCTGGAAGTCGGTGGAGGGCATCGGCGACACACTTGAGTTCAAGGGCATGAACCTCGCGACGCTCAAGGACGTGCTCAGCCTGCGCATGGGCACCTCGGTGGCGAGCCAGATCAGGAAACGGGTACCGGACGCCCGGGTGTCGCAGATGCTCGACCATTTCGTGCAGTATGTCGGCAGTTCCCCGTACGCCTCGCCCGCCGTGCTGTGCTCCATCGCGCATATGCAAACGCAGAAGGGCGTTTGGTACCCCATGGGCGGCACCCGCGCCGTGCCGCTGGCCCTTGAACGTCTGGCCGGCGAACTCGGCGTGGACCTGCGGCCCGGCACCGGCGTGGCCTCCATCCTGTCCGAGGACGGCCGGGTCAACGGCGTCCGCACCGAGGCGGGGGAGACGGTGAAGCTCTCCGCCGTGGTCAGCAACATGGACAGCGTGCGGACCTACCGTGAGTTGGTCGGCGGCAAGCCGCAGGCGAGCTTTGCCCGGCGCTGGAAGCGGGACCCGGCGTGCTCCGGGGTCGTGCTCTACCTCGGCCTCGACCGGCGCTACGACCACCTGGCGCACCACGACTTCGTGTTCTCCCGCGACCCGGAGGAGGAGTTCGACTGGATCTACAACAAGGCCGAGCCGGCGCCGGACCCCACTTGCTACATCGCCGCGCCCTCCGGCACGGAGCCGGGCGTCGCGCCGCCGGGGGGCGAGGCGCTGTACGTCCTGGTGCACACCCCGTTCCTCCGCCCGCACCACGACTGGTCGAAGATGTTCGCCCCGTACCGCCAGGTGATCCTCGACAAGCTCGCCCGCTGCGCCGGGATGCCGGACCTCCAGAAGCGCATCGTGTTCGAGCGGCACCTGACGCCGCAGGACATCCACGAGCGCTACCGCGTGCTCGACGGCGCGATCTACGGCCTGGCGAGCCACGGCAAGGTGAACGGCGCGTTCAAGCCGGGCAACCGGTCGCGTGACCTCAAGGGCCTGTACCTGGCCGGCGGCGCCGCCCATCCCGGGCCAGGCATGCCGATGGTGCTGATGAGCGGCTGGATCGCCGCCGACAGCCTGGCGCAGGACATGGCCCAACCGGCCTTGGCGCTTGCCGGCGCCTGAATCCGCGGCGCCCGACCCGATCGCGATACGGTCGGGCCGGGCTTTCTGGGCCTTCGGCTGGTATCTCCGCTGGTACTTCTACCGGAAGTTCCACGCCGTCCGTGTTTCCCACGCCGGCCTGCCGCACGGCTTCAACGGCCGGCCCTTGATCGTTTACTGCAATCATCCGTCGTGGTGGGACCCGGCGCTCTACATCCTGCTCTGCACCTACCTGTTCCCCGGCCGCCGCGGCTATGGCCCGATGGACGCCAAGGCCCTCGGCAACTATGGCGTGTTCGAGCGCATGGGGGTGTTCGGCATCGCGCTCGACACCCCGCGCGGCGCGGCGCGCTTCCTGTCCACCAGCCTACGCGTCCTGTCAGACCCCGCCAGCATGTTGTGGATCACCGCGGAGGGCGAGTTCGCCGACGCGCGGCGCCGTCCTTTGCGGCTGCGGCCCGGCATCGCCCACCTGGCGCGGCGCGTGCCCGGCGCCGTGATCCTGCCGCTCGCGGTGGAATACCCGTTCTGGAACGAGAGCCGGCCCGAGGCATTGGCGCGCTTCGGCGACCCAATCGAGACCGGGCGCCAGCGCAGCGTCGCCGAGTGGACCGATCACCTGGAAACCGAGTTGGCGCACACGATGGACGCGCTCGCGGCGGAGTCGATGGGGCGCGACCCCCGCCAGTTCCGCACCCTGCTGCGCGGCGGCGCCGGGGTGGGGGGCATCTATGACCTGTATCGCCGCAGCCGGGCGTATGCCGCCGGACGCCGGTTCGACCCGCGGCATGAGGCCCGGGAATGACGGCGCTGGCCGGCTTCGCGCTGTTCCTGGCCATTGGCCCGCTGCTGCTGGGGTTGTGGAACCTCCATCTTTACCGCGCGCCGGCCCTGGCCAGCGGGCGGCCCCAAGTGTCCGTCCTGATCCCTGCCCGCAACGAGGAGGCCAACATCGGCGCCGCCTGCGCGGCCGTGCTGGCGAGCGAGGGGGTGGAGCTTGAGCTTGTGGTGCTCGATGACGCCTCCACCGACCGGACCCCGGCCATCCTCGCGGGGATCGCCGACCCGCGGCTGCGGGTGGCGGCGGCGCCGAAGCTGCCGCCGGGCTGGTCGGGGAAGCAGCATGCGTGCAGCGTGCTCGGCGGCCTGGCCCGGCATGAGCTGATGGTGTTCGTCGATGCCGACGTGCGGCTGGCGCCCGACGC
>CAXTUO010000491.1:0-3726 GCA_964247175.1 uncultured Acetobacteraceae bacterium
GGGCGGCCGGTGATCTCCAGCGGGTGGTGGAACAGCCGGGCGTAGATGCGCCGGCCGCCGAGCAGCACGACGGCCTCGCCGGGCAGCAGGTTCTGGTAGTCCTTCCAGTCCACCCGGTTGACCTGGCGCAGGTCGGCGGTGTGCCCCTCGCGGTAGGCGCCGTCCAGCCCGCCCTGGAAGGAGGTGGCCTGCGTCACCCAGGCCTGGCCCGCGGTCTTCTGCAGCCATTCCCAGGTGCGTCCCGAGTCCTGCTGGCGCATGCCGACGGTGAAGTTGGCGTTGCCGAGCAGGGAATACATCTTGTCGCCCAGCGCCGCCCAGATGCCGCCCAGCTCTTGGAAGGCGATGCGGAACGCCATGTTGATGCCGCGCCCCATGGCCAGCATGCGGTCCATGCCGGCGGTCGCGTAGTAGCCCAGCTCGTCGAAGTCGACGCCGAAGGAGCCGACGCCCATGCCGGGCTTGTGGGCGAAGATCTCGCGCGGGTCGCCTTCCAGCTTGGCGCCGAGCAGCTGCGCCATCATGGCGCGCAAGGAGGCGATGACGATGCGGCCGAGGGCGGCGAGCGTCGCGTCCGAGCCCTGCAGCGCCGGCAGGTTCACCAGCAGCACGCGGCGGTTCATGACGATGTCGCGCATGTCGATGTCGCCGGTCTCCACCTTGAAGATGTGCCCCAGGCTCACCGCGAGCTGGGTGAAGGTCTTGGTGAAGTAGAAGATGGCGAAGCCGTGCTGCTTGCTCGGCTCGTCCGACCGCTGCGCGTTGTAGGGCAGGCTGGTGTCGTAGCCCGGGATCTCGCCGAGGTAGGCTTCCAAGGGGTAGATCAGGTCGGCCGGCATCTCCCGCGCGTCGATCTCGCCGACCTCGCCGGTGTCGGGGTTCCTGAACAGGAACACCTTGTGCTTGGCCAGCATCCAGATGCTCTTCAGCTCCACCATGAAGCGGATCTTCTCGATGTTGATCGAGACGCCCTTGTGGTCGCGCATCCACACCAGCACCGGCGCCAGCGTGCCGATCAGCGCCACCGCGCGGTCGCGGAACACGCCGTTGGTGTCGTTGGCCGGAGCCTCGCCGAGCTGGCTGACCAGCAGCTCGTGCAGCGCGTCGGCGTTGCCGGTGGCGAACGGGTTGAAGGAGTGGGTCTGCTTCAGCAGGTTGTAGCCGTGCGCCAGCGCCTCGGCCGGCAGGCTGGCGGTGAGCAGGTTCAGCACCCGCATGTCGTCGTCGCGGCCGAAGCGGCGCAGCAGCACGTAGCCCTGGCCGTACAGCTCGGAGTTGGCCTTGCCGTCCACCAGGCAGAAGCCGCTGCCCTGGGTCAGGGGGTTGGCGTTGCTGCTGATGATGGTGGTGGTCTTGCCGGAGCCGGTGGTGCCGGGGAGCGTGCCGTGCTGGCGCAGGTCCTCGTTGTTGAGCCAGATCTCCTTGCCGGTGAAGGCGTCCCAGCCCACGAAGTAGTCGCCGGATGCCCGGCGCGGCTTGCGGGTCTTGGGGTCGGGGTCGCTCCAGTCGCGGCGCCGCGCGCTGCGGGGCAGGCGGATCGGCGCCTCCACCCGGGCGGCGAGCACCCAGGCGGCGTAGCAAAGGCCGGTGGCCAGCGTGAGGTCGAAGGCGGCGGGCACCAGCAGCGTGGCGCCGGCCATGCCGCCCAGCACGAACCCGGAGGCCTCGCCGCGCAGCCAGTGCCGCAGCCGCGTCGAGAGCGGCCGGACGTCGCGCAGCGCCTGCTCGCCGTTGCGCTCGTAGCGGTCCTGCGTGCCGGCGACCTCGCGCGGGATCATCAGTGCAGCGTCCCGGACGAGGTGGCGAGCCCTTGGTCGCCGATGTGGCCGCGCACGTTGCTGAACCCCTTGCGGGCGGCCCAGCGCCCGAATGCCGGGTCGTCCGGCCAGGGCAGCGGCCCGAGCATGCCGGCGTCGATCCAGCGGTGCACCGCGGCGGCGATGGCGGCCGAGTGCTTCCCGCGGCTGTTCCAGCAGCGCAGGATCTGCAGCGCCATCTGCTGCCGGCGCATCCGCACGCCCTGGTGGACGGCGATCTCGCGCCAGTCGAGGTCCGTCATGCCCATGGCCTAGTTGCCCAGGCCGAACGGGTTGCGGGCGGGCGCGGCTGCGGCGCCGGGGGGAGGGGTCACAACGCCGGGGCGGGCGAGCTGCTGCTGCAGCGCCGGCACGAGGTCGCCGGGCCTGGCGGGCTGGGCGGGGAGCGGTGCCGCGGGCAGGACAGGAACCGGGAAGCTTGGCGGCGGCGGCGGGAGCGCGTCAGCGAGCGCCGCGCCGGCGGTGTCCGCGTGGACTGGCACTCCCACGGAGCGCGAGCCGGCCAGGTAGCCGCCTGCCGCGAGCGCAAGCCCCAATGCTGCCCATAGGGCCGGATGGCGCCGCGGGGGAGCGGACAAAACCGCGTGGCCCGCGGCTGGCACGCCATGGCCGAGGTGGACGTGGACCTGCACGGGGCCATGGAGGTTCAGCTGCGCCGTGGCGTCCTGCGCGGGCGCAAGCGACGCGGCCGCTTCGCCGCCATGCAGGACGCTGAGGTTGGGGCTGGTCATGTCTGTGCTCCTGATGCTGACGGGAGGTCAGGCCGGGTGGGTCGCCGCGTCGCCGTGGGCGAAGGCGTGCGCCAGGATGAGCAGCGCACGGAAGTGCATCCCGGCCGCCCGGTCCGATGGTCGCTCCGCGCCGGGGAGACGGTCGTCGAAACCCGGCAGCCCATGGAGGTAGGCCTGCAGCGGCCCGATCAGCGCGTCGGGCATGTCCGGCACCGGGATCGCGCTGACCGCGTGGCTGACCGGGGCACGGACGTGGAACACGCGGCGCGTGGCGAGGTCGCGAAGGTTCGGCAGCTGCATGGCGAAGTGGCTTTGCTGCAGGTCGATCCGCACACCCTTGTGCTCGCGGACCCAGACCAGCACCGGCGCGACCATGCCGATCAGCGCCACGGCGCGGCGCCGGAACGCGGCGTGGCCGGCAGCCGGCGGCTCCTCCTCGTCCAGAAGGCCGACCAGCAGAGTGCGCAAGGTCGCCGCGTCGCAGTTGAACGGGTTCGGTTGGATGAGGGTGGTGCCGATCATGGCCGGTGCTCCGGTGGGGAAGCGGCAGCATCGCCCGCCGCAGCGCGAACGGAGAGCGCCGCGCCCTCGACCGCCGGCAGGATCAGCGGCTCGCCCAGCAGGCATTCCCTCGCCCAATGGTCGCGGGCGCCGATCGCCTCCACGAGCGGGTTGGGATGCGGGTGCTGGCCCAGGCCCTCGGCCGGGAAGCCGAGCGAGTGCAGGGCATACCAGAGCCGGCGGTCCACCAGCTTGAGGCTGTTGAACTGCGCCGGCGCCAGCACGCCGGACCGGCGGCGCGCTTCGGTGAGCAGGCTCATCAAAGCCGGGGCGGTGTAGCCGTGCCGCGCCGTGATCGCCCGGGCCGGGCCGGCGATGTCGGGGTCGCGCAGCACCTCGTCGGCGAAGCGGGCCAGGCTGGCCGGCAAGGGCAAGGGCCGCTCCGGGCCGGCCGGACCCTCCCCCGGCTCCAGGGTGGCGAGCGCCTCGGCCATGTCGCCCAGCAAGCCCAGCGAGGCCGCCCGGCGCTGCTGCAGGTGCAGGGCGAAGGCGGCGTAGAGCACGCGCACGTGCCCGGCGGCGTGGCCGACGCCGTGCCACAGCGGCCCGAGCTGGCGGGCCAGCTCGGCGTGCGCCGCCGCCGCGTCGTAGCCGCCGTCCGCAGCCGTGGCGTAGCG